>CAVACS010000001.1:0-12661 GCA_963587105.1 Anaerovoracaceae bacterium
AGCGAAGGGCTAGGACAACACCCATCGGTACCTATATATTCTCCCGTAACGTAGTCTAGAGCACTGAGGCTAATCAACAAGGGTATGCTCGCTTTCGCTTACATACCCCGGGACTTGTCCCGTGGGTTGTTGATTTTTATTTTTCCAGGTTTTCCCTGATGATTTCGAACATCGTCTTCCACTTCGTGCACATTTCGTCCTGTGTGAAGTAGATTGCCGTCTCTCTTTCTGCTGACGCCACACTGTCAGAGCCGTGGATACAGTTCGAGCTCATGAGAGGAGAGAAGTCTCCTCTGATTGTGCCAACCTCGGCATTTGACGGGTTGGTCTTTCCCATAAGCTGTCTCATACCCGCTATCGCGTCCTCTCCCTCGACGACCATTGCGACGACGGGTGCGGATGTGATGAACTTTACCAGGCCGTCGTAGAACGGCTTTCCCTGATGTTCGGCATAGTGCGCGGCTGCCTGCTCTGGTGTGACTTCGAGCATTTTGAGTGCGATGATCTTGTAGCCCTTTTCTTCGATTCTTGTGATGATTCTTCCGATGAGGCCTCTCTGTACGGCATCGGGTTTCACAGCAATGAATGTTCTTTCAATCATTTTTGCATTTAATCCTTTATATATCGATAAGTATTTAACGGAGCGGAGATTAACCGTTCCTTATTTATCTATATATAACACAGAACAGTGCCGTCTTTGAAGAGGGGGAAAGATGTTGCGAAATGTTGCAAAATGATTTGACTTTGGCCTCTAAGTGGGTGACAATACGAGTACGGTAGCACCGTGGAACAAAAGAGGAGACATACGCATGGCAGATTTAATGCGACCTATTCCGTTCGGCGAACTTCTTTCGAGAATCGCAGGCGAATACAAGAATCATGATTCCATTTTCAGTATCAACAGAGAACAGTTCTACACAGACAGCGAGAAGAACTGGGTAGACGTCTTCAATCAGAAGTGCTCGACTCCGATGGGACCGGCGGCGGGTCCGCACACACAGCTTTGTCAGAACATAATCGCATCCTACCTCGTGGGCGCACGCTTTATCGAGCTCAAGACTGTCCAGATCATGGATCATCTTGAAATAGCAAAGCCCTGTATCGACGCAAGGGATGAAGGATACAACGTCGAGTGGTCGACCGAGTATACACTCGAGAAGGCATACGACGAGTATCTCAAGGCATGGATCGCACTCCATATAATCGAGAGCCTCAAGAACGACAGGGTCGTCGAAAAGCCGTCCTTCATCTTCAACATGTCCTGCGGTTACAACCTCGAGGGTATCAAAGAGGAGAAGATGCAGATCTTCATCGACAGCATGATCGATGCAGGAAAGAAGCCGCTCTTTGACGAATACATTCTGGAGGCAAAGGCTGCAATCGTCGACGGACTCCTGGACGGAACGGGACTCGAGGACAGAAGCGAGAAGGCCCTGAAAACACTTGACAGGATCAGCAGGAACATCTGCCCCGGCGTAACGGTTTCGACAATGCACGGCTGTCCTCCGAAAGAGATCGAGGCGATCTGCTCCTATCTTCTCACCGAGAAGAAGCTCGATACCTTCGTCAAGCTTAACCCCACACTTCTGGGTTACGACACTGTCAGAGAGGTTCTCGACAGGCTCGGCTTCAACTATGTCGTCCTCAAGAGGGAGAGCTTCGAACATGACCTGCAGCTCCCGGATGCCAAGGCAATGCTCCACCGCCTGGTCGATCTTGCGAAGAAGGAGGGACGGAAGTTCGGCGTCAAGCTTACGAATACGCTGGGCAACGTCAACCCGCAGGATGTGCTCCCCGGCGACGAAAGATACGGCTCGGGAAGAATCCTTCTTCCGCTCTCAAGCCGTGTTGCACTTATTCTCAGCGAGGAATTCAACGGAACTCTTCCGATCTCCTATTCCGGCGGTGTCTCGGCACTCTCCGTAAAGGAACTCTTCGAAACCGGAATTCATCCGATCACGCTTGCAACAGATATGCTCCATCCCGGCGGATATGCAAAGATGAAGCAGCTGTGTGAGATCTGCGCGGAAGCGAAGAATGCATGGAAGATGGACACAATCGATGTCGCAAAGCTCAGAAAGTTCGTCGAGAAAGTCTCCGATCCGAAGGGAATTGCAGGAAAGGAATACAGGGGATCATTCAGTGCAAAGGTCGGCACACCGCTTGAACTCTTCGACTGTTATGTTGCTCCGTGCGTAGAAGCATGTCCCATCCACCAGCCCATTCCGGAGTATGTCGCTCTTGCAGGAGAGGGAAGGGTCGCGGAGGCACTCTCTCTCATCTATACATCGAATGCACTTCCGAACATCACGGGCTGGATCTGCGACCACCAGTGTCAGAACCACTGCTCGAGAATGGATTACGAGGGACCTGTGCAGATAAGGGAAGTCAAGAGACTCTGTGCAGAGAAGGGCTTCGATGAATTCAAGGCCGACCTCTGGGACAAACCCGAAGAACCTTCGGACATCAAGGCTGCAGTCATAGGTGCAGGCCCTGCAGGACTGAGCGCAGCATACTTCCTCGCTATTGCCGGTTTCGATACCTCGGTATTCGAGAAGGAGGCAGCTGCAGGCGGCGTTGTCAGGAACGTCATCCCCGAGTTCCGTATTCCGTCTTCGGCTGTCGATAAGGATGTCGCCTTCATAAAGGAACACGGCGTCAGGTTCTTCTTCAATACGGAGAAGACGATTGCCGCTCTGAAGAAGGAAGGCTACGAATATATCTTCGTATCTGTCGGTGCGACAGAGCCCAATGATCCGCATGTCGGCGGAAACGGGCCGAGGGAGAGCGCAGTCTCCTTCCTCACGAAGAGCAAGAGAGGAGAGAAGGTCGATCTCGGAAAGCACGTCATCGTCGTCGGCGGCGGTAATACAGCAATGGATGCCGCAAGAATGGCGGAGAGAACATCGGGTGTCGAGACCGTGAGCGTCATCTACAGAAGAAGCGAGAACGAGATGCCCTGTGACAGGGAGGAGTACGAAGCTGCACTCAGCGACGGCATAAAGTTCATGTTCCTCACCAATCCCGTAGATTTCACAGACGGCAGACTGACTGCGGCGAAGATGGTTCTCGGCGAGAAGGATGCATCCGGCAGATGCCGTCCCGTCGACAGCGGAGAGAGAATCGAACTGGAGTGCACATACCTCATTTCGGCAATCGGAGAGAAGCCGGACAAGGCTGTTCTGGAGGCAATCGGAACTGAGGACGGGGAAAACGTCTGGATCATCGGCGACACCAAGACGGGGCCGAGCACAGTCGTGAGATGTATCGCAAGTGCACAGAGCGCAGTCGACGAAGCAATAGACAAAGTCTATGACGCAATCCTCAGCGAAGAAGATGACGAAGAGGCGAAGGAATGCGGATGCAGTGGTGAATGCACCTGCTCCGAAGGCGGAATGGTTGAAGAGGAAGTCGTCGAAGAGGAAGAGGTTGACGACGAGGACGAAGACGAGATCAGAGCGGAGGAAGACGAATTCTTCGCCCAGATAAGGGAGAAGAAGGCTTCTGTGACACTTCCTCTCAGGAAGGGCGGCGACAGCAGAACCTTCTTCGAGAGAGAGGCAAAGAGATGTATCGAATGCTCCTACTACTGCAATAAGTGTACTGAGGTCTGTCCCAACAGGGCGAACGTCATGATCGACCTCAGAGACACAGGTCTCTTCGATGATCCGTTCCAGATTCTTCATCTCGATGCATACTGTAACGAATGCGGCAACTGTGCTTCCTTCTGTCCGCACGACGGTGGGCCGTATCTCAAGAAGTTCACTCTCTTCAGCAGAATGGATGACTTCGAGAACAGCACCAACAGCGGTTTCTACTCTGAGAATGACGAAGTTACAATCCGCGTGGCAGGAAAGATCATAAAGGGCAGAATCGACCGTGACGGCAGACTCGAGGCAGCAGTTGATGAGAGGATAAAGGCTCTCATCGAGACAGTATTCATATCGTATTCATATCTTCTCGGTCCGGTGGAGGAATAAGAAATGGCAGATATCATCATCAAGAACGTAAGAGTAATGCAGACCCAGCCGCCTTTCGAGGTGACTGAGGATGTGGATGTCGTGATCGAGGGCTCCAGAATCACGGCAGTCGGAAAGGGAAAGGCGGAAGGCCTCAGTGCAGACAAAATCATCGACGGAAGAGGAAAGACCCTCATCCCCGGTAACGTCTGCGCACATCATCACTACTACTCCGGACTCAGCCGCGGCATGCTCATCTCAGCCGGTCCGCAGACGGACTTCATCCAGGTGCTCAAAGAGTGGTGGTGGAGACTCGACAGAGGACTCCAGGAGGAGAGTACATACTATTCGTCACTCATATGCTCGCTTGATGCGATAAGCTCCGGCACGACCAGCTGCGTCGATCATCATGCCTCCCCTTCATATATCGAGGGTTCTCTCTCCACAATCGCAAGAGGCATGGAGGAGATAGGAGTCAGAGGCTCCACATGCTACGAGGTCACTGACCGCAACAGGGGCATGAAGGAAGTCGAGGAGGGAGTCGAGGAGAACATCCGCTTTGCTGAAGAGGTCGACAGAAGACGAGAGGGCGGCGAAGAGGTTCTCTGCGAGGCTACAATCGGAGGGCACGCTCCCTTCACAATCCCCGACGAGGGGCTGAAGATGATGGCGGATGCCATGGACAGAACGGGACGCGGCATGCACCTCCATGTTGCAGAGGCGGACTACGACAGTGTCTGGTCACATCACTTCTACAATAAGGATATAGCCGACAGACTCGACTCCTTCAATCTTCTGAGACCCGAGACGCTCATCGTACACGGCGTCCATCTCTCGGAGAAGGAGGTCCGGCTCATAAACGAGCGCAACTGCTTCTTTGCAGTCAACCCGCGCTCCAACATGAACAACCATATCGGGTACAACGGAAAGCTTCCCATGATAAAGAATCTCTGTCTCGGCACCGACGGCTGCGGCGGCAACATGTTCGAGGAGATAAAGATAGGCTTCTTCAAGCATAAGGACGAGGGCGGTCCCTGGTGGCCGGCTGACTTCCTGGCTTCTCTCAACAGAGGAAACAGGCTTGTCGAGTCACAGTTCGGCGGCCGTGTGAAGCTCGGAAGGGTAGAAGAGGGTTACACCGCGGACCTTGCACTTCTCGATTACAACAATCCGACGCCGCTCTGTCAGCAGAATGCTCCGGGACACTTTGTCTGGGGCATGAGCTCGGGCCATGTGAACTCCACGATTGTCAACGGCAGGCTCCTTTACGAGAATCACCACTTCGTCAGAAGCGACGCAGAGGAAATCTACAGAAGAGCCTCTGAGGTTGCAGCCGAGCTCTGGAAGGTCGTGGACAAGATCCAGGCTTAAGTCTGAATAGGGAAAAAACTGTTCAATGATTGTCCAAGTGACAATTCGGTTTTATACTTAACATGAATCTCGGGGGGAACGAAATTCCCCCCTGAATTTGAATGGATTGAATCCACTCATTATATGAAACGAAAGATAATGGTTAGGAGGATAACGTGCAAGCTACAAAACTCGGTGACAAGATCCAGAGAATAGATGCAAAGGCCAAGGCACGGGGAGAGTCCGTATACGTATGCGACATGGTTCTGCCCGACATGCTTTATGCCGTAATGGTCCGTTCAACCTGTCCCAGAGGTGATATCAAGAGCATAAAGACGCCCGTCATGCCGGAAGGATACTACTTCATCACGGCTGACGACATACCGCCGGAGGGAAAGAACGAACTGTGGATGATCGCCAAGGACTGGAGGGCGTTCGCAAAGGATTACGTTCTCTACGTCGGAGAGACCATCGGCCTTGTGGTGGGACCAGACAGGGCTGTACTCAATTCCATCAGGGACAATATCGTTATCGAGTATGAGAACGAGAAGACACCGGCTGTAACTATAGATGACGGTCTGGAGTGTGTAGGCGGACCGATGTTCCCGGAAAAGGGAAACAACATCTTCTGCTCTCTCTACTGCGAGAAGGGAAGACCGATGGACGAGGTCTTTGCCGAGGCAGACGAGATCTTCGAGGAGAGGATCGACACGGGATGGCAGGAGCATGTACACCTCGAGACAAACGGAGCGCTTGTCACTATGGAAGGGGACAACTATATATTCTACGCTTCGGCACAGTGTCCCTTCTATATAAGAAAGTCCGTCGCAGGGCTTTTGAATGTCCCGTACGAGAAGATCATCGTCAGGCAGTGCACGACAGGCGGAGCATTCGGCGGCAAGGAACACTTCCCCGATGTAATATGCGGTCCCCTGCTCGTTGCAGAGCATAAGATCAGAAAGCCCATCAAGCTCATATTCGACAGGGAGGAGGATACACAGTTCTCCGTAAAGAGGCATCCGAGCAAGAACCTCTATAAGACTGCCATCAAGGATGGCAAGATCACCGGTATAGAGGCACACATCTATTACAATGTCGGAGCATACCTTTCATCCTCGTTCGTCGTCCTCCAGCGCGGTGTATTCCACGCAAACGGCGTTTACAATATCCCGAACACATACCTTACGGGGGACGGCGTCGGAACGAATACATTCCCGTCATGCGCATTCAGAGGCTTCGGGGCTCCTCAGACGATTTTCGCGATAGAGACCCACCTCGATCATCTTGCACACCACCTGGGAGTTGATCCGCTCGAGTTCAAGAAAGAGTACATAATCAAGCAGGGCGAGGAGACCGTCACCAACGGTCATATAATCGAGGAAGTGAAGCTTCCCGAGATGCTGGATGTCATCACAAAGGAGTCCGACTACTGGAGAAAGAGCAAAGAGTACACATGGGGCTGCGGCAGGGGAATCGGCGCCAGCATGTACCTCCACGGCGGTGCATTCACCGGAAACGGCGAGCAGGCAATCATCAAGGCCCATGCAAGACTGGTGAGAAAGGGAGACAGAGTCGCAATCCAGGTCGGCTCGACGGAGATGGGACAGGGTTTCCAGACGTCGCTGAGAAAGATAGCGGCTGACGCACTGGAGCTCCCGATCGAGAACATCGACTATGACAATCCCGATACATCGAAGGTCGTGGACAGCGGTCCGACCGCGGCATCCCGTTCGACAATGATCGTCGGGCGCCTGGTCGAGAGGGCTGCACTCGAGATGAAAGAGAGGTGGAGCGAGGGCGACATAACGACAGAAGTCGAGTACGAACACCCCGAGGGCTATCCGTGGGACCAGACGAACTTCCGCGGAGATGCATACCTGGGCTGGGGCTGGGGTGCCGCAATCGTCGAAGTCGAAGTCGACAAGCTTACCAATGAAGTCAGGACGGTCGGAATATGGACCAGCCATGATATCGGGCACCCGATCGACGAGCTCATCGTCCACGGCCAGGTCAACGGCGGCGTCATGCAGTCACTCGGCTACGGCAGCATGGAGAAACTCGAGAACAGGAAGGGTTTCTTCAAGCAGAAGAGAATGAGCGACTATGTAATCCCGACAAGTATGGATTTTCCGAAGCAGTTCTATCATCTGCAGGAGAATCCCTATCCGTGGGGACCTAAGGGCGCAAAGGGAATGGGAGAGCTTGTATTCAACGGAGCTTCTGCGGCATATGTGGATGCCGTGGAGAGAGCACTGGGTGTACAGGTCTACAACATTCCTATTCCACCGGAGGATCTTGAGGAGGCTTTGAAGAAGAAAAATGCACAGTGAAGTAAGATTTACACTAAACGATAACGAAGTAGTATACCGCGGCAATCCCCTGAGAAGGCTTCTGGACGTCATCAGGGAGGATCTGGAGCTGACAGGTACGAAGGAAGGCTGCTCCGAGGGAGAATGCGGAGCCTGCTCTGTAATCAAGGACGGACACCTTGTCACAAGCTGCATAATCCCCGTCGGCTCATGCAACGACAGTGTCATATATACCATTGAAGGTATAAGAGACACGGAAAAGGGAAAGTGCATAGTAGATGCCTTTGCAGAGGGCGGGGCCGTACAGTGCGGCTTCTGTATCCCGGGCATGGTGATGGCGGCGTACTATCTTCTCGAGAACAACCCCGATCCGACAGAGGAAGAGATCAGAAAAGGTATCAGCGGCAATATCTGCAGATGCACCGGTTACGATCTCATCGTGGATTCTATTCATCTTGCTGCCGTCAAGGGAGGCGATTTATGGAAGAAAAAGTGAAGTACTATATGCCTGACACCCTCGAAGAGGCTCTCGAGATAATGGACAGGGAGGATGTGATTCCTCTTGCAGGAGGTTCGGACCTCATGGTTTCCGGCTTCAAGGGGACAGGCGTCACGGCAACATTTACGAAACCTGTGCTCTTCATCAGCGGCCTGGAGGAGATGAAGGGTATAACAAGGAGGGAGGACGGTTCTGTCGTCATCGGTGCTCTCTCGACATCGAGGGAGATCGCCTCATCCGAGCTTGTGCACCCTCTCATCAGGGATGCTGCATCGAGAATGGGAGCCGTCGCACTGCGTAACAGCGCGACAATCGGCGGCAATATCGGAAATGCCTCCCCGAAAGGCGACACCCCCCAGCCTCTGATCCTTCTTGACAGCCGTGTCGTCCTCACATCCGTGAACGGTTCGAGGGAGATGCGTGTGGATGATTTTATCATCGCCGCGAAGAAGACGAAGAGGGAGAAGAACGAGCTCATAAGTGCAGTCATCGTACCCCCGACGCATTTTACGCACATCTTCTTCAGGAAGATCGGCATGAGACGCAGTAATGCAATCAGTAAGCTCACCCTCTCGTGTGCAGCCGAAATCAGAGACGGCATCGTCGTGGATTTCCGTGCTTCCTCCGGTGCTGCAGGACCGAAGGTGATGAGAGGACGGGATGCGGAGAGGATCCTCATCGGAAAGAGAGTGGAGGAACTTCCATCCGTAAAAGAGGAATTCCTCGATGCATGGAACAATGTCATTTCACCTCATGCGATGGCCGAATACAGACGTAACAGCACGAGGCGGATGCTCGGCTACTTCATCGACGAGCTTGCGGCCGGACATCCGGAAGGCCGGATCGAGTAAAAGGAGAAAAAATGGTTATCTACCACCCTCAGACAATTGAAGAAGCAGTAAGACTCAGAGAGGAGACAGGGGATTCGGTCTATCTTCTAGGAGGCACCGACGATCTCAGACTCAACGGTGGTGCCGGCAGTGAAACCGCCCTCATAGACATAAATCCCCTCATCAGAAGCGGGATTGAAGAGGAAGGCGACGGCATCATCAGGATCGGAGCCGGAACGACATTCCAGGAGATGATCGATTCTCCGCTTGTTCCAGAGGCAGTCAAGAGTGCATGCCGCTTCAATGCGTCATTCGTAAAACGCAATGCGTCGACTGTCGGCGGCAACATAGCACTCGGCAGGGACGACAGCTATCTTCTGGCCCTTTTCACGGCTTATTGTGTTACCCTGTCCACCTCCGACGGCGATATGGCGGTAGAGGAATACGGGGAAAGGAAATCGAAGGCTGTTATCAGGTCCCTCCTTCTCGATACGAAGAAGAAGGCCTGGGTGAAGCGTTTCGGCCTGGCATCGACATCTCACGCTGCTCTCATAGCTGCAGTCGCGGACGGAAGGTACGCACTCTCCGTAAAGGGAAGTGCGCTTGTCTGGGGTGACTCTCCCGACATATGGAAGAAGGCTCAATACGTGAAGGATATCACGGGAAGCGCCGAATACAAGAAATACCTGGCTCAGACGGTATTCACACTGAGGAGGGACTGATGCTTCTTAAATGCAGAATAAACGGTGAAAACATAAGCATTGAATGCAGTGAAAGCGATCGTCTTCGTGATCTGTTGTACAGATACGGCTGCATATCTGTAAGGGACAGCGACGATGGTGAAGGGTTTGCGGGAAGCGACACCATCGTTTTCAACGGCAGACTCAGATACTCCAACCTCATACTGGCTTTCCAGGCCGCCGGAGCCGATATCAGGACGGCGGAGAGCCTCCTCTGTGGCCGCGAACTCAACTATGTGCAGAAGGCTCTGATTTCTGCAGGAGTCGTGCAGAGTGCATACAACGCCCCCGCTGCGGCACTCATGCTCACATGGCTTCTTGAAGAGAAGCCTTACCCGACTAAGGATGAGATAAGGGATGTACTGACATCCATCTTCATAAGGGACGCAGGCTACGAGCACTACTATCTTGCAGTGAAGCTTGCAATCGAGCTCAGGGACTACGGCGAATACAGAAGTGAGATCGCACCTTCTTTCCGACCGAAGCTCGATGTCATCGGAAAGCCGCTCGACAAGATCGACGGGGCATCCCTTGTTTCGGGAGAGAGGGTCTTCGTCGAAGACAAGGTGCCTGCAGACGCATACATCCTCCATGTAGTACGTTCTCCCTTCGCTTCGGCATACATAAAGAGCATAGATACGTCAGAGGCCGAGAAGGTGGACGGAGTTGCGAGAATCATCACTGCGTTCAACTGTCCCGATGTCTACTACATGCAGGCAGGACAGGGCTCGCCGGAGCCGAGTCCCCATGACAGAAGACTCTTCAACATGAAGGTCAGACACGTCGGAGACAGGGTAGCCGGCATCGTCGCAAGGACGAAGGAGGCAGCCGAGAAGGCGGCAGCCCTCATCAGAATCGAGTACGAGCCCACACCGGCTGTATTCACAGTCGAGGAAGCTATGGCCGATGGAGCGCCTCTCGTGCACAACGGGCCTGTGGAGTACAGAGCGGGAGCGCCTGCCGACATTGACGAATACAACAGCAGACAGGGCGACGGGAGAGAGGGGAAGGTTGTCTACCAGTTCCCGCTCGGAGCCGATATACGCAGAAACCTCGCGGCATCGAACAAGGGCCATATCGGGGACGTGGAGAAGGCGTTCGCCGAGGCTGATGCAGTCGTCGAGGATACATACCAGACGAGCCAGGTGCAGTGCACCCCGCTCGAGCCACATGTATGCTATGCCCTTGTGGAGAACGGCAGACTCGTTGTTCATGCTGCGACGCAGGTGCCGTACCATGTGAGAAGAATCTGCAGCTGGGTCTGTCAGATTCCCGAGAACAAGATACACGTCATCAAGGAACGTGTCGGCGGCGGATACGGCAGCAAGCAGGACATCCTTGTCGAGGACCTTACCTCTTATGCTGCATGGGTCACGGGAAAACCTGTCTACTACAGAAACACACGTGCCGAGGAATTCTATGCCAATTCCACGCGTCATCCGATGAGGGTATATGTGAAGATGGCCGGAACGAAGGACGGAAAGATCACTGCAATCTACATGGAGGTCAGGGCCAACACAGGTCCTTACGGCAACCATTGTCTGACGGTCCCGATGAACTCCTGTTCGAAGACGCTTCCTCTTTTTGCTGTCGACAACATGAAGTATGACCTCCAGGTCTACTACACGAATACACCTCCTGCGGGAGCATATCAGGGATACGGAACCCCGAAGGGAATGTACGGGCTTTCGATGGTGATGGCAGAGCTGGCAGAGAAACTCGGAATAGATTACAGAACGATCATCGAGAAGAACCATGTCAGCGAGGGCTACATGCTCGAAATTCTCAAAGGCCTTGGAGAAGGCCGCGAGGGTGCCGTCGTTCCTGTCGGCTCGTGCGGACTTGACGAAGCCATCGAGAAGGGCTGCAGTATGATTGACTGGGGGAAGAAGGAGAAATCCGATGATCCCGACTGGAAGATAGGAAAGGGCTTTGCGATGATCATGCAGGGCTCGGGTCTTCCGGGACTTGACCATGCGGAGGCACTGTGCAAGCTCGAAACCGACGGCAGTGTCATCCTCTGCAGCGGAGGAGCAGATATCGGAACGGGACTCGATACGATTTCCGCGAAGATCGTCTGCGAAATTCTGAAGCTTCCGATGTCGAAGGTGTCGATCGTTTCGGGAGATACCGATGCATGTGTCTTCGATACCGGTTCGTATGCATCGTCCGGTACATTCTTCAGCGGAAATGCATCTCTTCTTGCAACGCAGAACCTGAAGGAGATGATTCTGAAGGAAGCAGCTCTCCAGATGGAAGAGGATAAGGATGATCTCGAGATCCGCGCCCCCGGAATCGTATACTCGAACAAAACCGGGAAGAGCCTCTCCTATTACGATATCTCGCACACAGCTCTCAGCGGAGGCGGAAGGGGACAGCTTGTCGCTCACGGCTCGTTCGTGACGAAGGCTTCCTCGATTCCCTACGGTGCACATTTTGCACAGGTTGCAGTCAATATTAAGACGGGAGAGATAAAGCTCCAGAAGTTCTACGCTCTCCAGGATGCAGGAACTCCGATCAACCCCGAGATTGCACTCTGCCAGATGTACGGTGCAGTCATGAAGAGCATAGGGCACTCGCTCTATGAGAACATGATCCTCGATGAAAACGGTGTGAATATCAACGCGAACTTCACGGACTACGGCACACCGATGATCATGGAGGCTCCCGATGACTTCAAGTCAGTGCTCATCGACGTCGATGACTATGCAGGCCCCTTCGGAGCAAAGAGTATCTCTGAAATCGCCTGCAACGGTGCCGCCCCTGCAATCGGAATCGCAATACACGATGCATGCGGTGTCTGGATCAAATCGTGGCCCATGACTCCGGAGAAGATTCTTACGGCTCTGGGTAAGATCTGAGACATGTTGAAATAATCTGAAGCCCCTTTTCTTCCGGATGGGGGCTTCCTGTTTTTTTTATTACAGTCTCGATTGCCCCGTTTTACTTACTATTGCCCTGATTTCTTACATGG
>CAVACS010000001.1:12671-42381 GCA_963587105.1 Anaerovoracaceae bacterium
AAACGTGGTATCTTTTGAATGTGATTACAACAACGGAATGGCCCCGAAGATCCTCGAGCGTCTTGTCGCATCAAACTACACATCCCAGCCGGGGTACGGCAATGACGAATACACCCTTTCGGCTGTCGGGAAGATAAAGAAGGCTCTGGGACGTGACGACGTCTTTGTCACGCTTGTGGCGGGAGGTACACAGACCAACCAGCTTGCTGTAAGTACTCTTCTCGGGCGCGCGGAAGGTGTCATTGCGGCCTCTACGGGACACATCTTCGTCCATGAGGCCGGGGCGATAGAGTATACCGGGCATAAGGTTCTGTCCATTGCTCACTCTGACGGAAAGGTCCGCCCTGAGGACCTGAGGAAGTACATGGAGGAGTTCTCCCGGAGCGCCGCCCCGGAGGCGATGGTGATTCCGAAGATGGTATATCTTTCGCAGCCTACCGAGATCGGGACGCTCTACACGAAGAGTGAACTCGAGGAGATCAGAGAGATCTGCACAATGTATGACATGTATATGTACATAGACGGCGCAAGGCTGGCATATGCACTCGCCGCTGCGTACAACGATGTCACGCTTCCTCTCATTGCATCGCTCTGTGACGCATTCTATATCGGAGGCACCAAGTGCGGAGCAATCATCGGAGAGGCTCTCGTGATAAAGAAGAAGATCCTCCCGCGTAATTTTGCACAGATGAAGAAGCAGGAGGGTGCCCTCTCTGCAAAGGGAAGACTTCTCGGCCTTCAGTTCGATACTCTCTTTACAGATGACTACTATCTCTACAACGGAAGGGCGGGAGATGTGGCTGCAGGGAGACTCAAGAGGGTCTTTGAGGAGAAGGGCTATCAGTTTGCATGGAACAGCCCGACGAACCAGCAGTTCGTAATCATGGAGAAGGAGAGGTTCGATTCCCTCTCTGCAAAGGTGAGGTTCGAGAAATGGGAGGACATCGACGGGGAGAGGGTAATTGCCCGCCTCTGCACGTCATGGTCCACAGTCGAGAGCGATATAGAGGAACTCGAAAAGCTCCTCTGAAGAAAAGAGTGTCATTCAACGAGAGAGAAGAGCATGTCCACATTTCCTCCGCAGATCATGCTGAGGTCTCCTTCTGCTGAAAGATTGTAGTGGATGATCCGGCACTTTTCCCTGTTTTTCCACATCTCGCGGCATTTATCCTCTGTTGCCTTTTCGACTGCACCTCCGCCGACAGTGCCGTAGAATCTGTCTTCGAGAGGAGAGTAGAAGAGCTCGCTTCCGACTTCTCTCGGAGCAGATCCCGTCTTTTCTATTATGCGGGCAGATACTCCCTTCTTTCCTGTTACCGATTCAATATAAGACGGGCTGATTGTGAATGCATTCTTCACGCTTCTGAAGACCGATATGATTTCGCCGATGATCGAGACGGCTATCTCCTCGGGGGTCACGGCTCCGATTCTGAGTCCTATGGGAGAATGAACTCTGTCGAGTTCGTCCTCTGTGAAGCCTTTATCGAGCATCTTCTGGTATGTCGCGGCGACCTTGCCCCTGCTTCCTATCATTCCGATGTAGGACGACGGCCTTCTCAGAGTCCACTCAAGAGCCTTTGCATCATAAGCGTGGCCGTGCGTCATTATCACATAGTAGGGGCGGAAGAAGGTGCAGTCGGACGAGAAGAACTCCTCGTAGGGGCGTACAATGATCTCTGCCTCCGGGAAACGCTCCTTATTTGCCGTCTCCTCCCTTTCGTCGATGACCGTGAAACTCATTGAGAGAAGACGCGCTGTCTCATAGAGCGCCTTCGATACATGACCGGCCCCGAATACGACGATGTGCGGCTCGCTTTTTATGTACTCGACTCTGTAATCCTCAAGAGGACTTCCGCTCTCGCTGTAGAGTATTTCTCCGTCCCGGACGAGCTCGAGAGATGATCCGTCCGCGCTTGTCCTTCTCTCCACGTCGCCTTCTTTCAATGCATTGTAAAGAAGGCTGTAGTATTCAGTCCTCATTTTCTATCTCCTCAAGGATTTTTAATGTTTCGTCGATTTCGTCCGCCGTCGTAAAAGGCCCGGGAGAGAAGCGCAGTGTTCCTGTCGGGAAGGTTCCGAGTGCCCTGTGTGCCATCGGAGCACAGTGGAGTCCCACGCGCGTTTCTATGTTTCCTCTCGCTAATAGCTCTGACGAGATCATTGCTATATCGTGCCTTGATGATACGACGGAGACGACAGAGGTGCGCTTATCCCCGATTGCGGCCCCTTTTATCGTGAGTGAGGGTATCTTCATGATTCCTTCCATGAGACGCAGTGTCATACTCTCCGAGTTTTTCCCGAGAGTGCTCAGATTGTCGAGGGTGTATTTCAAAGCACAGCTGGTTCCTACAAGACCCGGAAGGTTCTCCGTTCCTGCTGTCAGTCTGTCCGGAAGCGAGGAGGGGATGAGAATGCTGTCGCTCTCGCTTCCCGTTCCCCCTGCAATCAGGGGCTTGATGGTGAGTGCGGTATCTTTTCTGAGAAGTACTCCTCCGACACCCTCGGGGCCGAGGAATGACTTGTGACACGTAAAGAGAACGCCCGTGAGGTTATCCTTCTCCATATCGAGAGGAATGAACGGGGAGGACTGGGCTGCGTCGACGAAGAACATGAGCTTATGCTTCTTTGTAAATTCAGCTATCCGCGTCAGGTCCTGTACGCTGCCGCTGACGTTGCCTGCATGGCAGAGGATGACGGCCTTCGTATTCTTCTCTAAGAGGTTTTCTAGATTGCTGAGGTCGGAGTATCCTCTCATGTCGGAGGGGATCATGGAGTATCTGACGCCGCATTGCACAAGCGGACGCATGACTGCGTTGTGTTCACTGTGAGATATGATCACATGGTCCGACGGCCCGAAAAGCCCCTTTATGACGAGATTCACGGCCTCTGTCACGTTGTTTGTGAAGCAGATGCATTCGGGGTGGTTGTAGTTATAGAGCCCGGCGATCATCTCCCTCAGAGTGTAGAGAGTCTCGAAGAGTGAGAAGGAGAGTGCGCTTTCGGTGCGGTTGGGATTTACGACACCGTTTTCGATGAAATCCTTCATCCTGTCGCCGACTCCGGGTGCCTTCGGCCAGGATGTTGCCGCATTATCGAGATAAATCCGCTTCATGAGGCAATCATACCACAGAGAAGGGGATGAGGAAAGTTGAAGGGGAGAGTGCGCCGGGACTTCTTTCCTCGTTTTTCGTAAAACTTGAAGGAGCTGTCAAAAAATCATTGTATTTTGCAAAACAATATGGAAAAATAGCGGAAGGGATAAAACTATGGAAAATTCAAAATCTAAGATGAAACCGGTGATCGCCCTTGTGATCACGGGTTTGATTGTCGGAATCTTTGCAGTAGTCCTTACTGCAAACGGAAACCCGAAGAACATGGGATTCTGTATCGCATGTTTCGTACGTGACACTGCAGGTGCCCTCAAGCTGCATACGGCGGGAGTCGTACAGTACGTAAGACCCGAAATCATCGGTATCGTACTGGGATCCTTCATCATTGCACTCGTCAGGGGTGAGTTCAAACCTCGCGGAGGCTCGAGTCCTTTCACAAGATTCATTCTCGGCTTCTTCGTAATGGTTGGTGCGCTCTCCTTCCTCGGATGCCCGTTGAGAATGGTCCTCAGGCTCGCAGGCGGAGACCTCAATGCCCTTGTCGGACTCTTCGGCTTTATTGCCGGCGTCGGAGTGGGCTGTATATTCCTTAACAGCGGCTTCTCCCTCGGAAGAGCATATAAGCAGAACAGAATCGAAGGCGGCGCATTTCCGGCTGTCACACTCGTACTCTTTATTCTCTTTGTAGCTGTACCGTCTCTCTTCGTCTTCAGCGAGAAGGGCCCGGGCTCGATGAGAGCTCCTATCTTCCTTTCTCTCGTTGCAGGACTCTGTGTAGGAGCTGCTGCGCAGAGGACAAGACTGTGTATGGCAGGCGGAATCAGGGACGTCTTCCTGCTCGGGGATCCGACACTCCTCTCGGGCAGTGTTGCAATCTTCGTCGCAGCCCTTGTCGGCAACCTTATCACGGGTAACTTCAACCTCGGCTTCACAGGTCAGAGCGTGGCACAGACGAACCAGGTCTGGAACTTCCTGGGTATGTTCCTCGTAGGACTGGCTTCTGTCCTTCTCGGCGGCTGTCCCCTCAGACAGCTTGTAATGGCAGGAGAGGGCTCGTCAGACAGTGCTGTCACAGTACTCGGACTTCTCGTCGGAGCGGCATTCGTGCACAACTTCTCTCTTGCAGGCAACGCAACGGAGAACGGCCCGAACACATACGGCAAGGTCGCTGTCGTGGCAGGCATCGTAATTGCACTTCTGATTGCATTCGTCAACAGCAGAAGAAAGGAGAACTGAGATGAAAGAAATAGACTGCAGAGGATTAAGCTGTCCGGAACCGGTCATCAACACAAAGAGAGCTCTCAAGGAGAGCGGGGATGGAGTCGTCGTACTTGTCGACAACCGTGTACCTCTCGAGAATATTTCCCGCTTCGCTTCCGCTATGGGTTATAATGCATCCAGCACGGAGAAGGACGGAGAGTGGAAAATCACGATCAGGAAATAAGCTATGTCGCAACGTTCCATAATCACTATGGGGCGTTGCTTTTCAAGAAGAAAACCGGAGAGAAATGCTACCTCAAGCCGGTACCGAGAGCGCTCTCCTCGTCATGCGGGACGGCGGCGTTCTTTTCTCTCCCTTTTTCACCTGATATGGTGAATGACTACCTTGAAGGCGTCTATGCCTTCGATGGCGTCACCTACAGGAGGATCTATGGAGAAGAGTAGTAAAAGGCTGACACAGATGGTAAAGACATCGGGTTGTGCGGCGAAGCTTCCGCCGTCTCTCCTGCACTCCGTCATCGACAATCTTCCTCTCATGAAGTCCGATAGACTTCTCGAAGGCTTCGAGAGTGCCGACGATGCTCTTGTCTATCTCGTCACTGATGACATCGTGAGCGTGCAGACAGTGGACTTCTTCCCGCCGATGGTCGATGATCCGTTCACATTCGGAGAAGTAGCCGCAGCCAACGCCCTCAGTGATATCTATGCAATGGGGGGAGAGCCCAATGTCGCGATGAACCTCCTCTGTTTCCCGTCCTGTCTCGATTTATCGGTCATGGATGAGATACTGCGCGGCGGAATCGAGAAGGTGAAGGAGGCGGGTGCCGTGATTGCCGGCGGCCATACGATATCTGATCCGACGCCGAAGTACGGGCTGTGTGTGACATCATTCATGAAAAAGGATGAGATATGGCCCAATACCGGGGCGAAGGCGGGGGATGTCATCGTTCTTACGAAGGCCCTCGGAGTCGGAATCATCAATACCGCCAACAAGGGGGGAGAGGCCGACGGGGAGGCTGTAAAGGCTGCCGTAGATTCAATGACAAGGCTCAATAAAAGGGCACGCGATACTGCGCGCCCCCTGTCTGTCCATGCGGCAACCGACGTCACGGGCTTCTCGCTCATGGGACACAGTACGGAGGTTGCAAACGGCTCGCTCGTCACGCTCGTAATCGATTCCTCGTCACTTCCCGTGCTTCCTACGGCGCTGGAGCTTGCACGCTACGGCTTTCTTCCCGAGGGGATGTACCACAACCTCGACTACACAGCACCTTTTGTGCATTTCTCTCCATCTGTGGCGCAGAATATGAGGGATCTCTCGCTTGATCCGCAGACAAGCGGCGGACTTCTCCTATGCATGAGCCCGGATGATGCCGTGACTTTCACATCTCTTTACAGTGAAGACTATGTGAGAGTTATCGGAGAGGTAAAGAAAAGAGGCGACTGGGCAGTCGAACTCAAATAAAGTTTAAGAGACCGGCGAGACCGGTCTTCTTCTTTGTGTTAAAAATAACGAGGATTATGCAACAAAACGCAACAATTTTACTTGCGCCCTCGTATCTTTAATGATAAATTGTCAATGTACCACAAAAATGGAGGGCCAAAAGATGGCTAAGAAGACAAAATCGGAAATTAAAAGCAGAATAGCAAAACTCAGAGGCTTGGATATCTCCAAGATGTATCTCAATGATTTCTATCTCACATGGGACAAGACAGATGATGAAATCGCGGCAGTATTCGAGGTGGCTGAAATCCTCAGAGGACTCAGGGAAAACAACATCTCCACAAGAGTGTTCGACTCCGGCCTCGGCATCTCCGTATTCCGTGACAACTCCACCAGAACCCGTTTCTCCTTCGCTTCTGCATGTAACCTCCTCGGTCTTGAAGTACAGGACCTCGACGAGAAGAAGAGCCAGATTGCTCACGGCGAGACTGTCAGAGAGACAGCGAACATGATCTCCTTCATGGCTGATATCATCGGTATCAGAGATGATATGTATATCGGTATGGGACACACATACCAGAAGACAGTTGCAGAGAGCGTACAGGAAGGCTTCGACAAGGGTATCCTCGAGCAGAGACCGACAATCGTCAACCTTCAGTGCGACATCGACCATCCGACACAGACGATGGCAGACATGCTCTCCGTCATCAACTACTTCGGAGGAGTCGAGAATCTCAAGGGCAAGAAGGTTGCTATGACATGGGCTTATTCTCCCTCATACGGAAAGCCTCTCTCGGTTCCCCAGGGCGTCATCGGACTCTTCACAAGATTCGGTATGGACGTCGTTCTCGCTCACCCCGAAGGATATGACATCATGCCCGAGTGCGAGGAAGTTGCAAAGAAGAATGCAGAGAAGACCGGCGGTTCCTTCAAGAAGGTGAACACGATGGAAGAGGCATTCAAGGATGCAGACATCGTCTACCCCAAGTCATGGGCTCCGTTTGCTGTAATGGAAGAGAGAACAAAGCTCGTTCAGGAGAAGAAGCTCGATGAACTCGATGCTCTCGAGAAGAGATGCCTTGAGAACAACGCAAAGTTCAAGAACTGGACATGCACAGAAGAGATGATGGCATCCACAAAGGACGGAAAGGCTCTCTACCTGCACTGTCTCCCTGCAGATATCACAGGCGTATCGTGCAAGGAAGGCGAGGTTGATGCTTCCGTATTCGACAGATATATCGAACCTCTGTACAAGCAGGCTTCCTACAAGCCTTATGTAATCGCGGCAATGATCATGCTTGAAAGATTCAAGGATCCGGCAAACCTTCTTGAGAAGCTCCTCAACGAAGGCGGCGAGAGAGTCAAGTCAGATAACTGATCTCAAGATAAGAGAAAGAATGTGTCCCGGAAAAATCCGGGACATCTTTGTGCATATTCTGTTGCGGCAGCTTTGAATATCTGCTCTCCAGCGGAAGAAGAGCAGAGGAAAGCCTCTGAGGCGAAGGAACTCATGCCGGTGCGAACTGGCTGTTGTAGAGGTTGTAGTAGAAACCCTTCTTCTCCATGAGAGAAGTGTGACTTCCCGTCTCTATTATCCTTCCGTTCTGCATCACGAGGATGATGTCGGCATTCTTTATCGTCGAGAGTCTGTGTGCGACAACAAAGCTCGTTCTTCCCTCCATGAGAGTGTCGAAGGCACTCTGTACGAGAAGCTCGGTACGTGTGTCTATACTGCTTGTCGCCTCGTCGAGTATGAGCATCGGCGGATGAGTCAGCATTACACGTGCAATGCAGAGAAGCTGCTTCTGCCCCTCCGAGAGACTGTGCTCGTTGAGAACGGTCTCCAGTCCGTCGGGGAGTGCATCGATGAAGTCGCGGCAGTGAGCCTCGTCTACGGCCTTTTCTATCTCCTCGGCGGTGGCATCGGGACGGCCGAAGGTGATGTTATCCCTCACCGTCCCGTTCTTTATCCAGGTCTCCTGGAGCACCATGCCGTAGCATGATCTCAGAGAGTGGCGTGAGACGGTGAGGATATCCCTTCCGTCGATTCTTATCGTTCCGCTGTCGGGATCGTAGAAGCGCATGAGAAGATTGATGATTGTCGTCTTTCCGCAGCCTGTCGGACCGACGAGAGCGACTCTCGTTCCCTTTTCCGCTTCAAGCGAGAGGTGCTCGATGAGTTTTTTCGACTTGTCATAAGAGAAGGCTACGTCGTCTATGTCGACTTTTCCTTCGACATTTTCAAGTTCGTCAGAGCTGTCGGCGCTCTCGGGAGCTACACTTATGAGATCGAAGACGCGGGAAGCGCATGCAAAGGAGTTCTGGAGCTCCGTTATTACGCTGCTTATGTCGTTGAAGGGCTTCATGTACTGGTTAGCGTAGCTCAGCATCACCGCAAGTCCCCCGACAGTGAGCGCTCCCTTCGGAATGAGGATGATGCCGATGAGTGCGACGAATGCGTAGATGATGTTGTTGACAAATCTTGTAGAGGGATTTGCAAGAGAAGAGTAGAAGATGGCCTTCCGGCTTGCCCGGGAGAGCTTGTCGTTGAGGACTGTGAATCTCTCGTATGCCCTTTCCTCGTAGCCGTAACCCTTGACGACCTTCATCCCGCCGACAATTTCATCTATGAGTGCTGTCTCGTCGCCGCGGGCACTGCTCTGAGCGCGGAAAAGATTGAACGACCTTGAGGATATGAATGAAGAGACTACAAAGCTCAGCGGAGTCAGAACGATGACTGTGAGGCTGATCCAGACGTTCTTGGTGAGCATGAGATAGATTGTCGCCACGATCGTCACGATGCCGCTGAAGAGCTGCGTGAAGCCTAGAAGGAGGCCGTCGGAGAGCACATCGGTGTCTGTGATGATACGGCTGACGATGTCACCGGAGGTGTGACTGTCGAGGTAGGAGAGGGGAAGGTGCTGTATGTGCTCTATCATGTCATTTCTTATATCTCTTACGACCGTGTATGTTATGCGGTTGTTGATAGTGTTCATGACATATACAAAGAGTGCGCTTGTTCCCACCGAGATGAGTATCTTCAGCAGGTATATGGAGAGGGCGGAATAATCGACATTCCCCTTTCCGACAAGCTGGTCGATGGCGTCTCCGAACAGAAGGGGAACCCTGAGCTGGAGAATGACGCTTGCCGCAGCAAGAAGAAGGCTCAGAACAAGGAGTGCCATGTGCCTTCTGAGATACTTCATGAGATCCTTTACTGTAGAGGAATATTTCACGGCTTCTCCTCCTTTCTCTCCTCCGGGAACTGGGAGTAGTAGATATCCTGGTAGATTTCATTATTCAAGAGAAGCTCATCGTGCGTTCCCTTTCCAACGAGTCGGCCTTTATCGAGGACGAGGATCTCGTCTGCGTTCCTCACGGAAGATATGCGCTGCGAGACGATGAATATGGTAAGAGATGTGAGGCTCTTCACGGCCTTTCTCAGTTCGGCATCGGTCTTGAAGTCGAGAGCCGACGACGAGTCGTCGAGTATGAGAATCTCACCTCCCTTCACGAGGGCGCGTGCTATCGTGAGTCTCTGCTTCTGCCCGCCGGAGAAGTTGCGGCCGTTCTGCTCGACCTCTGCATCAAGTCCGCCTTTCTTCTCGACGATTTCCGCCGCCTGTGCCTTATCGAGGGCGGACAGGATCTCCTCATCAGACGCACCTTCGTTACCCAGAAGCATGTTCGAGCGTATCGTGCCGCTGAAGAGCTGTGCCTTCTGCGGAACGACGGAGACAAGGCCGTTTATCGTCTTCTTTGTATAACGGTCGACGGGAATGCCGCGAACGAGAACCTCTCCCTCCGTCCTGTCGTAGTAGCGGGGAATGAGATTTACAAGTGTCGTCTTGCCGCTTCCCGTTCCCCCGATAATACCGACAGTCTGACCTTTCTTTGCAGTGAAGGTGATGCCGCTGATTGCACTTTTTCCGCCGTCCGGGTATGTAAATGATACGTCTCTGAATTCGACTGCACTCTCGCCCGGCTTCATCTCCGGATCGCTTCCGGGATAGCTCATTCCCTCCCTGGTATTCATCACACTCTCGACTCTTCTATAACATGCTAGGGCCTTGTTTATCGTGATGATGAGGGATGCGAGCTTTATGAGCTCGACGATTATCTGGAGCATGTAGTTGTAGAGGGCGACGACCTCACCCTGCTGCAGCTCTCCCAGTTCCACCTGGATTGCCGAACGCTTTATGAGGATGACAGTTGCGATGTTGATCAAAACATACGTCACCGGATTAAGCAGTGCGGAAAGCTTTCCGACGAAAAGATTGATTCCTGTCAGGTCGTCGTTGCTCTTTCTGAACTCCCTGACGCTTCTCTCCTCCCTGTTGAAGGCCCTGATCACCCTCACTCCTGTGAGGTTCTCCCTTGTGAGGGACGTAACATCGTCCAGGCGGGACTGGCTCTTCGAGTAGAGAGGAATCGAGAGTCTCATTATGAGAGATGTGACGAATAGAAGCACCGGGATTGCCGCAACGAAGATGAGTGCCGCCTTCACGCTGATGAAGAAGGCCATGACTGCAGAACCGAATACGATGAAGGGACTTCTCAGGAGAAGCCTCAAGGCCATGTTCAGTCCCGTCTGAATCTGATTGACGTCAGCTGTGAGACGTGTGATGAGAGTGCTGCTGCCGATTCTGTCGAGGTCGGAGAAGGAGAGCTTCTCTATGTGGCTGAAGAGCTCTGCTCTGAGCGTCGTTGCAAAGCCCACGCTGGCTTTCGCCGCAAAGTACTGTGCGGTAACGGAGCAGGTGAGACCCAGAACGGCCATCAGGATCAGGAGGCCGAAGTAGAAATAGATCTTCCCTCCGGTTTCGGCGCTGTTGTCGATCATGGCCGCCACGATGAGCGGAACCAGAAGATCGAAGAATGCCTCTAGGAGCTTGAAAAGCGGTGCAATGACCGACTCTTTCCTGTAAGGCTTGAGATAGGATGTAAGTTTTTTCTTCCGAGATTCTTTCATGGCATTAATGAATCCTCCCCTGAAGAGGAGGATTGAGGTAATGTTATCAGTTTTTATTTATTGAGGATAGCCATGAACTCTTCTCCCGTGATGGTCTCCTTCTCAAGAAGATAGGAGCTGAGTTCATCGAGCTTGTCCTTGTTTTCCCTGAGGATATTCATAGCCTTTTCGCGTGCCGTCTTCACGATTTCGACGACTTCCTTGTCGACTTCCTCGCTGCTTGCGGCCGAGCATGCAAGCGATGTGTCTCCTCCGAGGTACTGGTTGTTAACAGTCTCGAGTGCGACCATGCCGAACTCGGGCGACATGCCGTAGCGTGTGACCATGCCCCGTGCCAGCTTTGTTGCCTGCTCTATGTCGTTGGAGGCCCCTGTGGTGATTGAGGAGAAGATGAGCTCTTCTGCAGCCTGACCGCCTGTAAGTGTTGCTATCTTGTTGAGAATCTCCTCCTTGCTCATGAGGTTCTTCTCCTCCTCGTCGACCTGCATTGTGTAGCCCAGTGCACCGCTTGTCCTCGGGATGATCGTTATCTTTGTCACAGGAGCGGAATTGCTCTGCTTTGCCGCGACGAGTGCATGCCCGATTTCGTGGTAGGCGACTATCTTCTTCTCCTTTTCACTGAGAACGGCATTCTTTCTCTTGTAGCCTGCTATGACGACTTCGACGCTCTCCTCGAGGTCCTCCTGCGTCACCTTTTCACGCTTGTCTCTGACAGCACGGAGTGCAGCCTCGTTGATGATGTTTGCCAGTTCTGCGCCGCTTGCGCCGCTTGTGGCTCTTGCAACGGCCTCGTAGTCGATGCCGTCAGCCATCTTCACATCCTTTGCATGTACCTTGAGAATGGCGACTCTTCCCTGGAGGTCGGGAAGGTTGACGGGAATTCTCCTGTCGAATCTGCCGGGTCTCAGAAGTGCCGGGTCGAGGGACTCGGGCCTGTTCGTCGCCGCAAGGATGACGACGCCCTTGTTTGCATCGAAGCCGTCCATCTCGGTAAGAAGCTGGTTGAGTGTCTGCTCCCTTTCGTCATTGCCGCCGTAGACGCCGCTGTCCCTCTTCTTTCCGATAGTATCGATTTCATCGATGAAGACTATGCACGGAGCCTTCTCGGACGCCTGCTTGAAGAGGTCACGGACCTTGCTTGCGCCCATACCGACGAACATTTCGACGAACTCGGATCCTGAAATCGAGAAGAAGGGAACCTTCGCTTCTCCCGCCACAGCCTTTGCAAGGAGTGTCTTACCTGTTCCGGGAGGGCCTACAAGGAGTGCGCCCTTCGGAAGCTTTGCTCCTATCTTGGTGTACTCAGCGCTGTTATGGAGGTAGTTGACGATCTCCTCAAGAGCCTCCTTCGCCTCATCCTCCCCCTGGACGTCCTTGAATGTGACGCCCGTCTCGCTCTCGGCGTAGATCTTGGCGTTGCTCTTGCCGAAGTTCATGGCGTTCATTCCGCCGCGCTTGGAGACGAAGAGGGCTACGAGACGCCCAAGCAGCGTGAAGAAGAGAATCGGGAGCACCCAGGTTGCCAGGAACGACGAAATGGGGGATGCCTCGGGTTCTATGTAGGACGAGAATGCAACGCCGGCCTTCTCCAGTCTCTCCCTCAGGCCGCTGTCGGGGAAGACCGCCGTCTGATATGTTGCGCTCGTTCCATCCTTCTCGGCAGAGAAGAGTATGTAGTCATCGGCAAGAACGACCTGTTTGACTTCGCCCCTGTCGACCATGCTCAGAAAGTCCGAATACTGGACTTCCTGGACCTTTGCGGCCGCTATTTTCGGAAATACGAATGCGTTGAGAAGCATTATTATAAGCAGGACCAGTAATGCGTAGTATATCACGGGCCTGTAGTTTTTCTTGTTGTCGTTGTTTTCCATCTTTTTCCTCAAAGGGAATATAATAGCGCCGGGGAAAATCGGAAACAGAAATAAGAGAAGATAATACCTCAAAAAGATAAAAGGACGGAGAATTCCGACACTTTACGCCTTTATGTCGAAGAGAACCATCCTCTTCTCGTTCTTGAGAGTATACGGATATTCCTCGTCCCCGCTTTCAGTCACGAAGGGAAGGTAGGATGAGATATTCTTCTTCGGATAGGAGAGGGTGATGAACGCTTCGGCCTCTTCAAGCGAGAGCAGAGGCTGCGGGAAGGAGAGTGTGAAGCTCTCGCTTTCGACAGCGTAGCCGAGAGAGCTCAGGCGCTTCTCCATATCTTCTCTTGCGGTCGTCTTCTTGTAGATGAGGTCATCCCTCTGCCCGCGGTGCTCGGAATAGATGCATATGACTTTTTTCTCACTGAGTGCCATCAGGGAGGAGAACTCTTCGAGCCTTTCGAGGTGGCCGAAGAAGATACAGAGTACGCAGTCGGCTTTTTCCTTCACGTCCCTCCAGTCCGATACTGTGTAGATATCCTTCCCCCCGCGCTCTCTTGCACACTCTATCGCATTCTCTTCGATGTCGACGGCCCTTACAGGGTGGGTGAGGGAGAGGAGTGCGCTTACTCTCCCCAGTCCGCATCCGAGCTCGAGGATGCTTTCGGCGGGAGAGAGATGACGCTCGATCCTCTCTGCGAGACGGAGGTGAAAATCACATCTCTCTGCAGCCCTTTCGTGCCACATTATTCTATCGGGTGTCCACCACATCAGATGTACTCCCCGTAGAACTCAAGAAAGAGCGAGTTTCCCGCCTCTTCAATCTTCTCCTCGAGAGCGTAGTATCTTTCCATCACCGTCCGCCCCTCCTCGGTGAGCGAGGCACTTCCTCCGCCTATTCCTCCGACATTCCTCTCGACGAGTCTGCGTCCGAAGCCATCCTCGCTGTTCTTTATCATATGCCAGGCCTTCGAGTAGGAGAGCTCCATCTGTGCGGCCGCCTGTCTTACACTTCTGCAGGAATCTATATTCTTCAGAAGAGCCGCGACTCCCGGGCCGAAGAAGTAGTTTCCGTCCTTACCTATACGTATCTTGAGTCTGCATTCCATCTCTACCTCCTGAAAGATATCCCGCGGACAGCTTCTGCTATTGCATCTTCCTCTTCTTGTGTGAATGAGGAATATGTTTCGAGACCTTTTATCGTGTCTATAAGCTGACCGGGGGTCCTTGCTCCTATTATGACGCCTGTCATCCCCCGTCTTTCAAGATCCCAGTTGACCGCCATCTGGCTGAGCTTCTGACCGCGTTTCTCTGCAATGCCGTTGAGTCTGTTGAGGGCTTTGACGAGATCTTCTGTTATGTCGTCTTCTCTGAGGAACGCACTTCTGCGGGCCCGGCTCTCCGGGGGGATATTCCCGTCGAGGTATTTATCTGTAAGACGCCCCTGGCTCAGGGGGGAGAAGGCAAGAACTCCGATTCCCGCCTTCTCGAGCCTCAAAAAGAGAGTGCCGCTCGAATCGCCTCTCCTGTTGAGTATGGAGTAGGAGACCTGGTTGAGTATGACAGGGGTATGGTAATCATCTCTGAGAATCCTCTCCATTTCGAAGATCTCCTCTCCGTAGTTGGATAGAGCTATGTATAAGGCCCTCCCGGAAGAGACGATGAAGGAAAGTGCTGCTGCAGTCTCCTCCAGGGGCGTCCTCTTGTCGGGCCTGTGATGATAGAAGATGTCAACATATTCCAGGCCCAGTCTCCTCAGTGACTGATCGAGAGACGAGACAAGACTCTTGCGGCTTCCACCCTCGCCGTAGGGACCCGGCCACATCGGGTAGCCGGCCTTTGTAGATACCACAATCTCATCGCGGTATGAGGAGAGCTCCCGTCTGATTATTTCGCCGAGCCTCTCTTCGGCACTGCCGTTATCCGGACCGTAGTTGTTGGCAGTGTCGAAGGCCGTGATTCCCCTGTCGAAGGCAGTTGTGACGATCTCCTTCGTCGTCTGGTAGTCACTCTCTCTGCCGAAGTTGTGCCACATCCCGAGTGATATCACGGGAAGGGAGAGACCGCACCCGGACGGGCGGCGGTAAATCATCGAGTCGTATCTTTTCTCAGAGGCTTTGTACATGCTCTTCATTCTACAGCGTGAAGAGGCGGAGTGCAAAGGAAAGAGAGCCGTTATCTTTTCATAAACAAATCCCTTTTTCTCCCCTCTGTTTCTGTGGTATTCTCGGATAGTCGGAGAAAGTATGAAGAAAGAGAATGCATTGTTTCTGCCTATGATAATCGCTGCAGTGCTTGTCTTCATGCTTTCGTTCATGATCGGGCGCTACAGCGTCAATCCTTTCACTGCCGTTAAGATTCTCCTCTCCCGCCTTATAGAGATTGCGAGTGGCGGAAGGTATACGCTTCCCCATACCTGGACGAGTACGGAGGAGGTTGTCGTCATCAACATACGTTTTCCCAGAATAGTGGCTGCTTTCATGATAGGAGCCGCTCTTTCCCTCTCGGGTGCAAGCTATCAGGCGATCTTCCGTAATCCGATGGTGTCGCCGGATCTTCTCGGAGCCTCGAGCGGGGCGGGATTCGGGGCAGCACTTGCGCTCCTTCTCGGCGCCGATTATTTCACAGTCACGCTCTCCTCGTTCATCTTCGGACTCGCGGCTGTATTTCTTGCCGTTCTTATATCACGTCTGAGCCCGATAAAAGAGGCTCTGGCATTCGTCCTTGCCGGCGTCATCGTCTCGTCGCTCTTCTCGTCCGCCACGTCGTTTATCAAGCTCATTGCCGATACCGAGAGCACGCTTCCCGCTATCACATACTGGCTGATGGGATCCCTTTCATCCATCAAGATGAAGGATCTTTCATTTGCATTCTTCCCCCTCGTGATCGGTGCCGTTCCGGTCTTCCTCTTCAGGTGGAGGATAAATCTCCTCTCCCTTTCGGAGTCGGAGGCGAGAAGCATGGGCGTAAATACATCGCGCCTCAGAATAGTTGTCGTGCTTTCCTCGACTCTCATGACAGCCGCGGCTGTATCGATCAGCGGCATGATAGGATGGGTGGGACTCGTGATTCCCCATTTTTCACGGCTTCTCGTCGGCGTCGACAACAGAAAGGTCGTTCCCGCATCGATGCTCCTTGGTGGGACGTTCCTTCTCTTTGTAGATAACCTTGCACGCATAATTACGACAGGAGAGCTTCCTCTGGGTATTCTGACGTCGTTCATCGGTGCTCCGGTCTTCCTCTATCTCATCATAACGGGAGGCAGGGAAGATGACGCTTGATATAAAAAATGTCTCCTTCTCTTATGAGGATAAGAGAGTATTGAATGATGTCTCCTTTTCCTCTTCCGGCGGGGAGGTCATAGCCATCCTCGGTCCCAACGGGGTGGGTAAGTCCACGCTCTTCAAATGCATTCTGGCCTTTCTGAAGCCTCAGACGGGTACAATCGAGATAGACGGGCGTAATGTCCTGTCGCTGACGGATAGGGAGCGCTCCCGCTCGATGGCCTACATTCCGCAGTCGTTCAATCCCGTATTCAACCATTCTGTTCTGGAGACTGTCATGATGGGAGCCGCAGGCAGGCTCTCTCTCTTCGAAACACCGGGAAAGGAGGAGAGAAGACGGGCGGCAGAACTCATCGAAGCAATGGGAATCGGTGCCATAAAAACAAGGGGAACGAGAAAGATAAGCGGCGGAGAGAAGCAGCTCATGCTTCTTGCACGCTCCATGATGCAGGAGGCGGCGATCCTCATAATGGACGAGCCCACAGCATCCCTCGACTTTGCAAACAGCCACCGCGTCATGAGAAAGGTGAAGGAACTCTCGGAGGAGGGTTACACCATCATATTCTCGACGCATTCGCCATCTCTTGCCGCTCTCTATTCTACATCCATCATCGCACTCAAGGACGGCAGTATTCTTAAAAAGGGGAGTGCCTCAGAGATAATGACGGGAGAGATGCTCTCCTCTCTCTATTCGTTCCCGATCGTGACGGCATCGGTGGAAATAGGAGGCGAGGAACATTTTGTCTGTGTTCCCCAGAAGGAGGGAGATGGTGGACAGATGTGACAGTGCAGGCTGTATATGCTTCGACGCTTCCGGGAGGGTTCTTCTCATAAGGTACTACAGTCATTACTCCTTTCCAAAGGGTCATATCGAGGAGGGAGAGACAAGAGGGGAGGCCGCGCTGAGGGAGACGGAGGAGGAGAGCGGGATAAGGGCAGAGATCATATCGTCCCCCGTTGTCGTTCCTTCGCAGAAGGCGGGAGACGAGAGAGCTGTCTTCTTCTTTCCCTCCATCTATCTCTCTGGTGAGCCGAAGGGGCAGGAGGGTGAAACCGACGGCGTTTTCTGGCTTGATGTGGATGAAGCTGAAGAGCTTCTTTCATTCGATGCCGACAGAAGAGCCCTCAGAGAAGCCGTCTCTGTTTTCAGGAATAGTCGGGGTCGATGTTGAATGATATCACATAGCCGGGGAATATGAGCTCGAGAAGCCCCGTCATGTTCTTTCTGAATGTCTCCCAGTCGCGCAGTGAAAATGATACAACTACATCAAATTCGATTCTCTTTTCATCGAAGTGCACATGAAAGCCGTGTATTGCTATGACGTCGTCAGAGGCCATCTTCATGCACTTCAGGGTCTTCTCCATCATATCTCTCACTCTTTCGTCATCCTGGTTCTCGGCGTTCATTCCGAATGTGAAGAGCGTTCCCGTTTCGGCATAGAGTCTCTTCTTCGCCTTCTCCATGGCTTCGTATATCGATTCGGCATCGGATGAGAAGGGAACTTCGACATCTATCGTCCCCATGCTGTACTCGGGGCCGTAGCTGTGGATCCTTATGTCATAGCCCCCGATAAGCGGCGGATATTCCTTTATGATCTCCCTTATCCTCTGTATCTCCTCCTTTGATGGACGTTTACCGAGAATGGTATCGGAGACCTTCAATATCGATTCGAATCCCGACCACATGATGAAGAGGGAGACGACTATTCCTGCTACTCCGTCGAGGGAGATGGAGGTGTAATGCGAGACTAGAGCAGAGAGGATCGTGACTGTCGTTATGACTGCATCCGAGAGAGAATCGAGTGACGAGGAGGAGAGGGCTAGACTTCCTGTCTTCCGGCCCTCTCTTCTGTAGAAGAGCCACAGCGCGATCTTCACAGCAACCGAAAGGGAGAGGATGATGACGGCGGTGGATGAGAGTGTGACGGGGGATGGATTTCTGACGGCCCCTATCGAGGACTTGAGGAAGGAGAAGCCTGTTGCCATCACGAGAATCGAGACAAGAAGCGCCGAAAGATACTCCAGTCTCCCGTAGCCGAGGGGGTGGCTCTTCGTCGGTCTCTTCTTAGAGAGTCTGTAACCCAAGAGGGTGACGAGAGAGGAGATGCTGTCTCCGAGGTTGTTCGCGCCGTCGGAGAGGAAGGCCAGAGAGTGCGTGACGGAGCCGAGTATCATCTTCAGGATACCCAGTATGATGTTGACGGCGATCCCGATGTCGGATGCCCTCCTTATAGTGCCCGCTCTTTCCTCTTTCTCAAGCATTCGACAATTCTATGCAGAGACGGCGGAAAAAGCAATAACCGGTGATAATTATTTCTGACAGAATAAGTTAGTTATATAAAACCAACCGGGGGACAGCGATAAACACATAATCTTAACAAATAGAATCCTCAGATGATGTATCATACTGTCATGGAAAAAAAGAAGCACGGCTTTATCAGGTTTGTCCTTACGCTTATTCTTGTCGCACTCTCGGCATTTATTGCATCCCTTGCCTTTCCCGGAAAGTATATCGAGAACGGACTGCCCTTTCTTGCTTTCTTCTACCTGATCCCTCTCTTCTATGTCATATATACATCAAGCTACAGGACGGTCTGGCTCTACGGCCTCGAGTACGGATTCTTATTCTACTGGTTCTACAACTACTGGCTCGCGACCTTCCATCCCCTTGCCATACTCATCGCCCCCATACTCGAATCTCTGCAGTACGCCATTCTCTTTACTGCGGTTCGTGCCTGCAGGGACCTCTTTCCGAGGCACTATGCATTCTTCTCGTGCCTCTTCTACAACGCCTATCTCTATCTGACGCAGCTTGGCTTTCTTGCATACCCCTACGGCAATCTCACATCGGCTGTCTATGAATACACATCCTTAATCCAGATAGTCTCCATTACCGGAATATGGGGGCTGGGCTTCGTGATGAGCCTGCCGCAGGCGCTCTGTGCAGACTGCATCCTCTATAGGGGGGAGAGAAAGCGCTTTCATGCTTTTCTTCTCTCCCTCGTCATTTTAATCTCCATCTGGATCCTCGGCTTCTTCATGAAGTCATACTATGACAGAAAGGAGATGCAGCAGACGGTGAGAATTGCAGCCGTGCAGCACAGCGCAGATACATGGAAAGGAGGCTATTCCACCTATAAGGAGAACTTCGAGACGCTGGTATCCCTTACAGAGGAGGCCGCCGCGGAGGATCCCGATATGGTCGTATGGTCGGAGACGGCCTTCGTTCCGTCTGTCAGCTGGCATCTGACGTACGACGTCAACATAACGACGAAGAAGCTTGTGAAGAAGTTCGTCGAATTCGGTAAGTCTCTCTCCGTGCCTCTTGTCACCGGGAATCCCGAGGGTGTCATCAAGGACAAGGACTACGACCCCGTACTCGACGACGGAGAATGGAACTGGGAGACGTACAACACCGTCATATATTTTGCCGACGGGGAAGTGAAGGGTACCTACCGCAAACAGCACCTTGTTCCCTTCACGGAGTATTTTCCCTACGAGAAGCAGTTTCCGCACCTCTATGCACTCCTCAAGGCCAACGACTACAAGTGGTGGAAGAAGGGAGATGAAGCGACGGTTTTCGAGTACAACGGCATAAAGTTCTCGACACCCATATGCTTCGAGGATACCTTCGGTTATCTTTCAGCCTCCTTCGTCAGCGGCGGTGCCGATATGATAATAAACCTCTCCAACGACTTCTGGTCTCGTTCCGTGCAGGCCGAGAGGCAGCATTTCCAGCTCTCCGTCTTCAGGGCCGTCGAGAACCGCAGACCGCTTCTGAGGTCGACAAACAGCGGCATTACCGCGCTTGTGCTTCCCTCGGGCGAAATCGTGAACGAACTCGAGCCCTTCAGTCAGAGCTGGGGAATATATGAGGTGCCGATCGGAGAGAAGGACGGCCTTACCTTCTACACACGACACCCTGATCTTTTCGGAAAGCTCTTCGTCGTTCTTTCTCTCTTCAGCGTCCTCTACTCCGTCTCCATTTTCATTTACAGGGGATACAGAAGAAAGGCGGAGAGGAAGGAATACCTCAGCCATATCTTCGAGCGCATTGCAGACGAATACTGACATAGACCAGAGAGAGGCAAAAGGAACCGGGCATAAGCCCTCCGGTCAATAAGAACCAGTGTCCGGATTTTTCATCCCCGGCTTCAAAGCCGTCCGTTTCCTTTCTCTTCATTTTCGTCTTCCCCTTATACTCCCGCCCCTCATTGTGCTATTATCTGGCCATGCAGCTGTGGCCGTTGATGGAAGAGAGACTAGTACGTACACCTCATCCGTTCATCTCCGTAGTAGGGGGTGGCGGAAAGACTACGTTTCTCGCCGCCTTCGGTGATTATCTCTGCCGCCGTGGAAGGAGCGTGCTGCTGACGACAACGACGAAGCTTGCATACCCCGGGACAGAATACTACGGCGAGGACTTCTTCTCTACGACGCTTTCCTCTCTTCTCTCGACTCCCGTCACGCCGGGAACGATGACGCTCTTCGCCCATGATGATGAGGATAAGAGAAAGCTCTTTTATCCGGGAGAGGATGAGATCGAAAAGGCAGGAGAACGTTATGACGTGGTTATAGCCGAAGCCGACGGCTCGAGACACCGTCCCGTGAAGATCCATACATCGAGAGACCCTGTCGTCCTGAAAAGCACGACCGCAGTGGTATCTCTTGTCGGCATATGGTGCCTCAAAAGGATGACTGATGATGTCGCATTCGGAGAGACGCGCAGCCTCATTGTCGACGGGGGGTATCTGCAGAGCTACATCGATTCTGATGAGGGCCCCCTGAAGGGAATGAGAGACGATACGGAGAACATACTTCTCTTCAACGGCGCCGACGAGATGACAGATGAGGCGGAAAGAGTCTTCTCGTCCCTCGTCATCCCGGGCTTTGTAAAGGCGTACATCGTCAGCGAAAGAGAGGGGGTCATATACCATGCTCTTTGATATACTTGGAGAGAAGGAGAAATACAACGAACCCTTTGCTCTTCTGACAATCATCGGCTCGACCGGGACAGTCAGCCGCAGAAGCGGAAGAATGGCTGTCTTCAGCGACGGCTCTACTGCCGGCACCATCGGTGGCGGAAAGCACGAGGCCGAGGCTGTCGGCCTTGCCCTTGAGGCCCTCAGGGAGGGCAGGAACAGACGAGCGAGGATCAGAGTGAGGGAGTTCGGGGAGATAGAGATCATGATAGATATTCCGGTTGCCGAGAGACGGATCGTAATCATAGGAGCGGGGCATGTAGGAAAGGCCCTCTACAGTCTTTTTCATTTCCTCTCATGGCATGTTACAGTAGTCGATACAAGAGAAGAGCTCCTCAACAGGGAGAACTATCCCTTTGCAGAGAGAGTTCTCTCCTCGAGTGTGAGAGAGGGGCTTGAAAAGACCGGAATCAACGGAAAGACTGCCGTCGTCAACACAATCCCCGAGGAGCTTGATAATATCAGGGGGATACTCGACGCTTCAGATGCTTTCTACATCGGAGTGCTCTCCTCACGTAAGCGTAAGTCTCCTCCGGAGAGCCGCTATCATATGCCGATGGGCATCGAAATCGGCGAGGAGAGCCCCCGGGAGATCGCACTCTCTACTGCATCTGAAATTCTTGCCGCCTTTTCTCATAAGTCATGCATTCCCTATAGAAAGCTCAATGGTCGTCTCGTCGTAGTCCGCGGGGCGGGGGATCTTGCAACGGGTGTGATCACCGCTCTCTACAGTGCAGGCTACTCTGTCGTCGCGACAGAGACAGAAAAGCCGACTGTGATCAGGCGTACGGTATCCTTTGCCGAAGGAATATGGACGGGTGCGCAGACGATAGAGGGCATTGAGAGCAGGCTCTGCAGAAACAGCGGCGAGTGCCTCGATGCCGTAAAGGACGGGAAGGTCGCCCTCATAGTCGACCGCGACGGCGATATCATCAAAGAGCTGAGGCCTGTTGTCGTAGTCGATGCAATCATTGCAAAGAGAAACACGGGAACGAGAATCGACATGGCTCCCTTTGTAGTGGCACTCGGGCCGGGATTCACATGCGGCATAGATGCAGATGTTGTAATCGAGACGATGCGCGGCCATAATCTCGGAAGAATCATCAGAGAGGGAAGTGCCGAGGCGAATACCGGAGTGCCGGGAATAATCGGCGGAAAGGGAAAGGAAAGGGTCATGCATACGCCCTCTCCGGGCGTCTTCAGGGAGAATGCCGCTATAGGGGACATCGTGCATGCCGGTGATATCATCGGCTATGTCGACGATACGCCTCTTTATGCATCTATCGACGGAAAGCTCAGGGGGCTTCTGCACTCGGGCCTTGAGGTGCCGTCTCATTTCAAGGCTGCAGATATAGATCCCCGCGGCGAAGAGGTCGATCACACCACAGTCAGCGACAAGGCGAGGGCGATCGGATCCTCGGTTGTGGTTGCAGTTGATTCTTTTCTTTCAAACTGGAAATAGGAGATAACCATGGACGATAATTTCTTCAAAGGCGTCAGAGACGCGTCCTTAATACTTTCCCGCTCGTCAGGAGAGGAACGCAATGCCGCACTCTCCTCTATTGCCCCCGCTCTCGAAAAGAACAGGAAGAGAATAGAAGAGGCCAATAAGAGAGACCTTGAGGAAGCGGAGAGAAACGGCGGGAGGGCGTCTCTTATTTCAAGACTCAGGTATACAGAAGGCAAGATGGCGCAGTCTCTGAAGGGACTGGGGGAGGTGATCTCTCTTCCCGATCCGGTCTTCCGCACAAGAGAGAAGAGGGAGATAGACTCCTCCTTCGTCCTTGAAAAGGTTGCAGTCCCCCTCGGTGTCATCGGCATGGTCTTCGAGGCAAGACCCGATGCCCTTATTCAGATAGCTTCTCTTGCACTCAAGAGCGGAAACGGCCTTATCCTGAAAGGGGGAAGAGAGGCACATAACACAAACAGAGTCCTCACCTCTGTCATCAAGGAGGCGACAGAGGACTTCTCATTCGGTTCGGGGTGGATCGAGGCACTGGAGACAAGAGAGGATGTGGGGGAGCTTCTCAAGGCAGAAGAATGGGTCGACCTCATAATCCCGCGCGGCTCCAACAGCTTTGTGAAATTTGTCATGGAGAATACACATATCCCGGTTCTGGGTCATTCCGACGGCCTCTGCATAACGTATGTCGAGAAGTCGGCTTCTCTTGAGGAGAGTGTGAAGATACTTGTGGATGCGAAGACTGACTATCCTGCGGCATGCAATGCAACGGAGACCATACTCCTTGATGAGGAGATAGCGCCTTCTCTTCTTCCTCTTCTCGACAGAGCCTTCACCGAGAAGGGAGTGAAGGTCCATGCAGACAGCCTCTCCCTGCCGTATTTCACGTCGGCTGTCGAGGCAACAGAGGACGACTGGAACACCGAGTACCTCGCCCTCGAATGTGCCGTGAAGACCGTGAAATCTATAGAGGAGGCCGTGGATCATATCGCTTCACATTCATCCAAGCATACGGACGCCATACTTACAGGAGATGCAGCTGCTGCAGATTACTTTGTGCACAGGGTCGATTCTGCAGACGTCTTCGTCAACTGCTCGACGCGTTTTGCCGACGGCTACAGATTCGGACTGGGTTCCGAGGTCGGAATCTCGACATCGCGGCTTCATGCAAGAGGCCCTGTGGGGCTTGACGGCCTCATGACGACGAAGTGGATCCTACGCGGGCACGGAGAGACAGTCGGGGAGTATTCGGGACCGGATGCGGTGAAGTCATTTCATTTCAGGGAGCTTACATGAGAGATTTTTCAATGGTGAGGAGAATCGTGGTCAAGGTCGGCACGAACCTCCTTTCCGATAAAAGCGGTATAGACAAAGAGAGAATAAGGGAGATCGTCGACCAGGTGGCAATTCTGAGGATGCGCGGTATCCAGGTACTTCTTGTCTCATCGGGGGCTGTGGGACTGGGGGCGAAGGCCCTGAAGCACGAGAGTGCCGTCCAGAATATAGCACTCAGACAGGCATGTGCTGCAATCGGACAGCCCGTGCTGATGGATGCATGGCAGAAGGAGTTCGCGCGCCACTCTCTTCTATGCTCCCAGATTCTCATAACGCGTTCCGTTCTGAACAACCGCAAGAGCTACAACAACCTGCGTACAGCAGTGATGACGCTCCTCGATCTCGGTGTCATCCCCGTATTCAACGAGAACGACGTCGTATCGACGGCGGAGATCGGGAATGTCTTCGGGGACAACGACCGTATGAGTGCGCTCGTGGCGTCCAAGATAGACGCTTCGCTGCTTGTGCTTCTGACAGATATCGACGGCCTCTACACTGCAAATCCGAAGACAGACGAGAAGGCCGAGAAGATATCGGTGCTGGAGAAAATCGATTCAGGTGTCTTGTCGTGGGCAAACGGGAAGGGCTCCGTCTTCTCTACGGGGGGCATGAAGACAAAGCTCCTTGCCGCCGAAATAGCACAGAAGGGCGGTTGCGGAACGGTAATCGCCTCGGGCTATGAGAAGGACATTCTCATAAGAATCATGGACGGCGTCGAGACGGGGACGTACATTCTGCCTTCTTCGAGACTTTCACAGCGGGAGCGCTGGATACTGAACACGCCCTCCGAGGGTGCGATCATCGTAGATGACGGTGCGGCAGAAGCGCTGCTGGCTCATAAATCCCTGCTTCCTTCGGGGATTACAGATGTCGAGGGTGTCTTCCACAGCGGTGATGTCGTCAGTGTCAGAAAGAGTGACGGCACCGTCATAATGAAGGCGGTATCATCATTCAACTCAAGTGAAATTCTTCTTATAAAAGGTCACTCATCGAAAGATATAAATGCTATGATAGGAGAGAACCACAAAGTGGTATTCCGTCCGGAGGACACAGCAGTAAATGAGCAGTTATAGAATGGTATTCCGCAAGGAGGATCTGGGTTTCAGGATCTCATCCCTCTACAAACAGAAGCAGTTCGCAGTCGGCATCCTCGATTTCGGTACAGGAGAGGAGCTCGAGAGCACGCTTGAGTGGTATATGGCGAACATGAACCTCTCACTGCATGTGCTGACGACAGAATACAGGATGGAGGAGTACGGAATACAGCAGAAGTATCCGGAGGTGACGTTCATCGTCTTCTCGAGTGATACGACAACGGGGGAATACATCAATGCAATGGCGAACGAGTGCTACACCGACTACTTCCTCATCGTCCGCAGTGATATGGAGCTCATAGCCTTCGACGGCGCCGCACTTCTTTCGATAATGGCGGGAAATGAACACCCTATGGTCATCTGCCCGGTAATGCTTTCCTCAGATGCCGAAGTCATGCCGACTCTCCGCGCCCCCTACCTCAGGGGAAAGGAGGTCGACCCGCAGTCGTTCCTTCCCTCGATCGAGAGCGAGAAGGAGGAGCGGACGCTCTATCCCGTTCTTCAGAGCGGGCTCTACGACAGGGCACTCTTCCAGCGTCTCAGAGGTTACGACACAGAAATCCAGAGCGAATACTACCAGAGCATAGATCTCGGAACACGTGCCTGGCTCTTCGGCTACAGCGTGAAGCTCACATCTTCCCTTGCCGTACGCTTTCCCAAGCGTGTCTCCATCATCGAGGACAGGTCGGAATGCACCGGCATGAACCGCTTCTACACGAAGGCGCTCAGCATAAAGAGGATATCGGGCAAGAACTTCGTCAGCAAATGGAAGCCGTACGTCGACAGGGAGGTCCTCTCGAACGAGATAAAGAAGAAGCAGATAAATCTTCAGAAGATCGACTTCTTCACCCTTATAGAAAAGTGGGATGAGCCGTAATCTTCATTCTGTCCGGGGATGGGCTGTTATCCCGGGAGATCCAATTTCCACAGATACCGCTTCTCTCCCGATATGTCTCAATGCCTGCTTGTAATGCTGTTTTCCGCAACCTGAATATAGATCAGGAGACGTATTGAAGCAGCCCGGTAGAAGAGGTGAGTACTGCTCTTCTTCGTGGATTTCACTCAATGAAAAACTCCCGGTTCATCGCCGGGAGACTTCTTCCATATAGCTGCAGAGCTGGAATTGTTATTCCTGCATCTTCGCCTCGAGGACGAGCTCGGCCTTGAGGTCCTTGAGCTTTCCTGTGAGAGATACCTTGTAGATATGGGGGTTTATCTGCCTCTTGTATGATTTGTCGAAGCGTGAAAGATCCTCCGTGACTCTTTCCTGGAGCTCTTTGAGTGTCGTCTCCTTCTTCATTCTCTTACCGTTTTCCATCTGCTTAACGAGAAGCGGTTTGATGGAAGCGTAGTTGTTCTTCCTCATGATGAACATGTCTCCGGTGGAGAAGGGGTGGAAGAATATGTGGTTGATGCCGCTTTCGATCTGCTCGTCCGTGAGTGCGATGAGGTCTGCAAGTGCCTGGCCGTTTCTGTCGTAGAAGCGGTAGACCTGCTTTATGCCGGGGTTTGTCGTCTTCTCGTACGAGGAAGATATCTTGAGAGTCGGAACGAAGATGCCGTTCTCCTCCTTAGCCGAGAGCTTATAGACTCCGCCGAGGGCAGCCTGTGTTCCGCCTGTGACAAGGTGTGTCCCGATTCCCCAGCTGTCGATCGGAGCGCCGTCGTTGACGAGGTTGAGGATGATCTCCTCCGTCACGTCGTTCGATATGCATATCGTGGCATCCTCGAGTCCTGCCTCGTCGAGCTTGACTCTGACGGCCTTTGTCAGGTAGCTGAGGTCTCCGCTGTCGATTCTGACTCCGATTCTGAGTCCCTTCTCCTTCTGCTCGAGACCGACCCTGATCGCAGCCTCGATTCCGGAGCCGAGCGTGTCGTATGTGTCGATGAGGAGAATACAGTTGTCGGGATATATATCGGCAAAGCGTCTGAATGCATCGTATTCGTTATCAAAGAGCATGACCCATGAGTGAGCCATCGTTCCCGCAACGGGTATTCCGTATACTTTTCCGGCATATGTGTTGCTTGTAACGGAGCATCCTCCGACAAAGCATGCACGGGCCGCACTCAGTGCACCGTCGAGCCCCTGTGCTCTTCTGAGGCCGAACTCCATGATCGAGCCTCTGCCCTGGGTTGCGACCTTCATCCTTGCAGCCTTCGTTGCTATGAGAGTCTGGAAGTTGATTGTATTAAGGAGGAAGGACTCGATGAGCTGTGCGTCCATCATTGTCGTTTCGACTCTGATAAGAGGCTCTCCCGGGAAGGCTACCGTCCCCTCGTCGAATGCATAGAGGTCACCCGAGAAGGAGTAGGATGAAAGATAGTCGATGAACGATGGATCGAACTTTCCGAGCGACCTCAGGTACTCGATATCTTCATCGGAGAAGCGGAAGTTCTCGAGCTCGTCTATGAGAGTCTCCAGTCCCGCAAAGACTGTGTAGCCTCCGCGGTAGGGATTGTTGCGGTAGAACATGTCGAAGACGACACGGGGATTCTTCTTCTGGAGGAAGAACCCCTGCATCATCGTCAGCTCGTAGAAGTCTGTGTTGAGTGCGCTGATCCTGTTCGTCATTTCTTGGTAATCCTGTCGAATCCGGTGTACGGAACAAGTGCCGGTGGAACCGTGACGGAACCGTCTTCGTTCTGGTAGTTCTCAAGCACTGCAACCATTGCTCTGCTGAGAGCGACTGCCGTGCCGTTGAGCATATGGACGAACTTAATCTTGCCGTCATCATCACGGTAACGGATGTTGAGAGAGCGTGCCTGGTAGTCGGTGCAGTTGGAGGTGCTTGTAACCTCGCCGTATTCGCCGCCGTCTCCGCGCCCGGGCATCCATGCCTCGATATCGAACTTGCGGTATGCAGGAGCTCCGAGGTCGCCTGTCGCCGTGTCGACGATTCTGTATGCCAGTCCCAGTCCCGAGAAGATCTCCTCCTCGATGGAGAGAATCTCCTGATGGAATGCTTCCGATTCCTCCGGGAGGCAGTAGATGAACATCTCGAGCTTCGAGAACTGATGAACCCTGTAGAGTCCCTTGGAGTACTGTCCGGCGCCTCCGGCCTCTCTTCTGAAACAGTGGCTGAGACCGGTCATTCTGATCGGGAGGTCCGACTTGTCGAGGATTGTGTCCTTGTAGTAGCCGCCGAGCGTGATCTCCGCTGTGCCTACAAGGCATGTATCCGTGCCTTCGATTGTATAGATATTGGATTCTGCTCCGCGCGGATTGAAACCTATGCCGTTGAGGATCTCCTCCTTGGCGACGTCGGGTGTTATGAAGGGCGTGAAGCCGTGTCTGACGACGATGTCCATTGCATATCTTTCGAGAGCCATCTGGAGTATGACGGCCTTGTTCTTGATGTAATAGAACTTCTGTCCTGCAACCTTTGCTCCCTTGTCGAAGTCGAGAAGGTCGAGCTCCTCACCGAGCTGGACATGGTCCTTCGCCTTGAATGAGAATACCGGAGGTTCTCCGACGAACTTCACAGCAAGGCTGTCCTTGTCTTCCTTTCCCACCGGAGCAAGGGGGGAGGCATAGTTCGGGATCGTCCTTGCTTCGGCCATGAACTTCTCGTCGAGGACGGTAAGCTCTGCTTCCTTTGCCGCCAGCTCATCCTTGATGGCCTTACCCTCTGCGATGTACTTCGCTCTTGTCTCGTTGTCGAGCTTTCCCTTCATCTTCTGGGCTGTCTCGTTACGTCTCGAACGGAGGTTCTCAACCTCCAGGAGGAGGGCAAGGCGCTCGTCCTGATCCCTGATAATCGCATCAAGATCGACATTCATGTACCTGTCGGCGATGTTCTTCTTGATTTCGTCTCTTCTTGTCTTCAATTCCTTGATATCTATCATACTTCCTCCTGTCTCAGTCCCGTCCGCTGCCGCCGGCTTTTCTTGCGGCTGCGCTCACGGCTTCGATGACTGAATTTTCGAAGTTGAATTCCTTGAGTTTCTTTACGCCCTCAATGGTCGTACCCTTGGGAGAGCATACCATAATTTCGTTTTCAATTGCACCCTCAGAGCTCTCTTTTTGAAGTGCAACCGCACTATTGAGGGTATCTCGGGCGATAGCGAGAGCATTTCTGTACGAGAGACCCTCCCTCACGCCTCCGAGGGCGAGGGCGTGCATGAATTCGAAGACGTAGGCTATGCCGGATCCCGAAATGCCGATGAACGCATTGAAAAGGCTCTCGTCGAGATGGAATGCAGAGCCGAATGATGAGGCGATAGAGAGTGCCTCCTCCTTCTTATCCTCTTCAAGGTCCTCGTCATATGCCACGGCCGTGACAGAGGCAAGAACAGATGCCGCGATATTGGGCATATATCTCACGACACTGTCCTTTTTCAGATAACTTCTGAGAGAGGCCAGATCGACGCCCGCTGCAAGAGATATATAGAGAGAGGCATCGATTGCGGAGACCTCTGCTGCGACGGACGGTATCTTATCGGGTTTTACGGCAAGGATTACGACGTCCGCTTTCCTTATATCCCCGGGTTTGTCGATCACTTTAATCGATCTTCCTTCCGCCACCTTTTCGGCTTTCTCTCTTGTCCTGTTACAGATGTATACCTCTGTCTCCTGCCTCTTTTCGAGGGCGCGGGCAACAGCCGAGCCCATGTTTCCCGTTCCTACTATCAGAATCTTCATTGTTAAATGTCCTACCGGCGGAAACCCCAGGGCTTGCCCCGTGGGAGGAGCCGGATAATTACTGATGCAGTGAAAGTTGCATCACCTTGTCTATATCAATCCCTTCTAAGGGGGCGTTTACATAACCTCTCCTCAAGCCCGAAGGCTATCAGAGAGTGGAGATAAAATGCCTTTAAGGCCCGCTTCTCCTGCGGTAACGGGGTCTCTCTCCCCGGAGTCCTTCGCCAATGTTACGGGAGGTTTGGAGTCCGCATCACCGTTCCTACCCATCAGAACTGTTTAAACACGGACCGTAGAGC
>CAVACS010000002.1:0-13677 GCA_963587105.1 Anaerovoracaceae bacterium
GGCGACTCCGTTACCGCAGGAGAAGCGGGCCTTAAAGGCGTTTTATCTCCACTCCAGAAAGCTCTTCGTGACAGAGCTTTCAGAGGAGGCGCTGAGTCACACCCTGTAGGGTTGACGCATGCCGTCAACGCACCGGAAAGGAGAGTGTCATGGTATATGTACTTAATGTAGACAGCAGACCGCTCATGCCATGCACTGAGGCGAAAGCTAAACATCTACTTAAAGCGCGGAAAGCTGTTATCGTAAATCGTACACCGTTTACGATCCGTCTTGCATTCGTCGTCGACGATATTACTCAGCCTGTAACTTTAGGCGTAGACGCAGGTCGAAAAAAGACAGATTCTGAATTGTATCAAAACCTGTCTTTATTCCTAGCGCGAGTGGGAATCGAACATTTCTGATTAACTTGATAAACGTTAAGTATTTACATAATGCGCGATTTTTATTTTGTCACCAGACTGTCACTTTTACTTGTTTTAGCGCCCCTTCTCCCAGACAATCTTTACTATGAAAAACACTCAAAGAAAATACCGGTTTATCGACCGGACCAAAGCGGGGCGCAATATCGAAGTCGTCTTTGACGCCATGCCGCACAAGCACATATCGACAGGTACGTCCGATATGGTACAGGCCATCATGTTTGCGAACGAGTATCTGGCAAGGATGGGACTCGAGAGCGACTATATGCCGACGTTCAAGGAGTTCGCAGAGAACTACTACACGAGACGCGATAAGGACTCTCTATATAAGCGCGAGGAAGCTTTTCACCGCACTAAGAGGGAGGAGTGGTATACAGTGCAGCAGTGGTATCTCGATACTTACATCATGCCATTCTTCCAGGACTACAGAGTCGACAAGATCACAAGCCGTACTGTCGAGGCGTGGCTCATACAGCTGAAAGGAAGAATGAAGGAAGATCTATCCGGCAACAGCAAGCGCAAGACTCTTGCATGCCTCCGACTTGTCCTTGACGACGCAATGCGCTGCTCGTACATCTCTCATAATCCCGCGCGCGAAGCGATGCAGCCTAAAGACGAGCCGGTACTTTTAAAACGCTCCTTAACGCCGTTCGAGCAGAGAACGCTTTTCCCTCTCTCAGTCCAAGAGAGGATTACAGTATGGTTAACGCCTATGTATGCAGCATATTTCTCCGTCATGTATGACACCGGTTTTCGCCCTGGCGAAGTGGCAGCACTCAAAGTCAAAGACGTCTACACGACGCCTAGAGGAAGAGGCGTGTATACAGATCATACGATCTGCTTCGAGCGGATGGAATACCAGGAGAGCGTCAAGACGAGCGGGAAGGGGATGGAGAGCAGAGTCGGACTTCTGACGGATATCACGTCAGCACTGATAGACAGGCTCATAGACCAGCACCGCCTCACGGATGACGATTTTCTTTTTCTCCTGCATCGCGACAGGCCGAAATCATGGATCCAGTCGGCGACAGCGAACAAGAAACTGCGCTGCACATGCAAGAGGCTTAATCTTGACGCAGATATCTCACAGTACTCCCTCCGCCATACATACGCGACATACAGGCGGGGCAATCTTGACGAGGCGACGCTTGCTCTCACCATGGGACACAGTGGAGGGAAGGTCAGAGATGACTACGATCACCGCACAGCACAGATCCTGCTCATGCAGCTAGAGAAAGACAGAGACAGAATCTTCTCTACGAGCGAAGCCGAGAGTGTTAAGCCGCTGGAAGGCAAGAAGCACGGATAACAAGCGCACATGACAATGACAAGTGATTGTATATAATGAGTCCAAGATATCCGATACTCAATACACACATCGCTTTCCCTCCTCGGTTTTTCAAAGTGTTTCCCCGAGGAGGGTTTTTATAGAAAAAAGCCCCGCCGACCGGACAAGGAGGTTAAACCGTATCGACGGGAGGAAATGGAAAGTGCCCATGAGGACTTACAATAAGTTTACAACATTTTACACTTTTTCGCCGTGGCTGTTTAGATATTCCCCCAGCTCTTCTCTTGATATAACGCTTCCTTCGAAGACATAACTCTTCCACCTATATCCAAGAAGGTTACGCGCAGCCATCAGGCGGCAGTCGAGATCGAGTTTCCCGTCCTCTCCTATTCCCTTGCAGAGGATATAGAGATTGAGGTATATGTCCGGAGTGTAGCTCGCAGGGTATCGTTTAAGATCTTCCTCAATTACCTGCTTTCTGAAATCCGGATAGATGATACACGAATCCGGAGTCCACGGCGTTCGGCCTTGAAGACGGGCAAGCTCCTTAAACTCTTTTAGATCCCAGAAAAATGCACGGTATCTTCTTGAGTGTTTTGCACGCCACACATCGGACCCGAGCGTGAAAACGAGAACGTACACTAACACCGTAGCAGAAACACTAAGTATTATATCTTTCGAAAACATTACGAACTCCTCCCTTCCTTATCTATATTACGTGTACTTTCGATAACCAGGGCCAGAGCTTGAAGAAGGGCCGGATCCTTCATTACCGCCGCCACGAGCGTCCGCGCAGGCGCATTGCTGTCAACATATCGAGCCTCGAGAGAAGAGGCCCCCGCCTCTGTTCCGAACACCAGGTAATCTATGGACGCGTTCAGAATCTCAGCTATCAGTATACAGTCCTCCAATTTAGGATACCTCACCTCGGAGCGCAAGTGCTTAATCCGCTGCTCCTTTACTCCGGTTCTTTCGCCTATCTCCGAGATGGTCATCTTCCCCCGCAACTCATCTACCCTTTTCCAAAAATCATAAGCAGTGTTTTTCATGCTTACAAGATAGAGCAAGAGTTCTGAAAACGAAACAAAATGCATACAAAAAATGTTGACAAGTTCTAAAAAGAGAACCATACTTCTCGTGTAAGTGCGGAAATCAGCACTTATGGAGGAAGTATGAAAGCTCAGTACACAGGCTCGTACAGGACACGGCTCACCGCCGAGGAGAGAAGGATCTTCAAAAAGATAGCTCTCTCTCAGGGAGAAGTTACGGAAGTCCACGACGACATCATACGTCAATACATCAACAAGAAGGAAGGAGACGAGCGGCATGGTATCAGTTGCAACAAGTGAAGATCTCGAGCGCGTTGAGTGTAAGGTTGACTCAGCTCTTTCTTTTTTGAAAACCTTCCTGCTTGTCTCAAAGCAGAAGGCAGTCGTTACGGTGAGAGACATAGCAGCAAGCGAAGGCGTCAGCGAGTCCTTTCTTCGTTCAGCATCCGGCTGTTATCTCCTGCCCCGCTACGGCAAGTCAGCGTATCCGGATGCGTCATCAGCACGATGGGATATCGACGAGTATCTGACGTGGAGAGCAATCGATCCGCAGATCAGGAAGCAGGCACAGAAAAAGAAAACCGTCTAAGCGTTCAGGGCTCAGACGGAAATTTCTAAAGGAGTAAAACATGCAGATTTTATTAGTTCTATCTACATTTGTATTTGTATTGATTGTAGCACTTGTATTAAACAAGTCAAATGCGCCTTTTGAAGAGAAGGATCCTCTCGAAATGTGGGCGATTATCGGCGGTGAGTTCGTTGAGTATACGCTCGAAGAGGCAGAGTGGAGAGCGCGCTATGTCAAGTGAAGCGTTCACACGTATCGAGATATCCGACCACGAGACATGGCTTGAGACCAGGAAGAAATATCTGCAGGCATCGGACGCTCCGGCAATCTGCGGAGTATCGCCCTGGAAGGATCGTACAACAATCTGGGATGAGAAGGCAGGGCTTGTAAAAGCAAAGGACATTAGCGGAAGGCCCCACGTACAGTACGGCAAGAAGATGGAGCCTCACATCCGCGCTCAGTTCCTTCTCGATAATCCCTACTTCGAGTGTGACTATCACGAGTTTGATATCCTCGTTAATAAGAGCAGGCCATGGCAGGGCTGCACACTCGACGGAGAGCTCAGAGTAATGGCTCACAATCCCTGGAATCTTCCGATAGGGGCAAGAGGAGTACTCGAGTGCAAGACAGGATCGTACCGCTCACGGGAGGAATACATGGAATGGCAGCTCTTTCCAGTGCACTACTACGTACAGATATGTCATCAGCTCAGTGTCACGGGATGGAGCTTTGCAATCTCGGCATCACGCATCAAGAGAGATCCGTTCTTTGATAGAGACAACGGCTTCCCAGAAGTGCACACGCTCTATCACATATTCCTCCGCAGTGACAGCGATCTACCGCAGGACATCAGATCCATCGAAGAGAAAGAGAAGGAATTTAAGGAATCATTAGATAAAGGTATCAGACCAGCGTTCACGCTGAGAAGAGTATAGGAGAAAAGGCGATGAGTGATTTATTTGAAAACACAGCCGAGAACGGAATCATATCGGAGAACACAACCGATATCGTCACAACCGACAAGCAGGAGACAAGAGTTGTCTACAAGTATGAGAACGTTAACAACGTACCCATCTCGAAGGATCTTGCAGACCTCATCACGAAGGGCGTGTCAAGGACGATCTCTTTCGCAAGAGATATCGAGGGCCTCGACAAAGCAGTCAAGAGCTCTATCGCTCTTGTCATGCCCGAGATTGAGGATGGTGTCATCAAAGATCACACGGTCACAGAAGAGAATCTCGACAGCGCTAAGAAGATCTACGCAAAGCTCAATAAGCTCTGGACGGATCTCGAGAACGACCGCAAGGGTATGCACAAAGTCACAGACGCTCCGTACACAACGCTCAATGATGAGTACAAGTCGAAGACCAGGCTCCTGACGTCGGCGAGGGATGCGCTGAAGTCGCAGATCGCTACTGTTGAAGAAGAAGCCGCAAACTTCAAGAAGAAGACACTTACAGAGTGGATCCTCGAGAAGAGCAAGGACTACAGGCCGAACTTCCCGCAGCTTCTTACAGCGAACAACAATGCCCTCTTCAACGCGAGGATATGGGACGACAAGTTTACGAACAAAACCATGACATCTACTGCAATGCAGAGTCAGGTGATGAGCGCACTTGCTGCCATCGACGAGGAGCTGAAGACAATCGAGGCGATGGACGAGCATGACACAGCTCTTGCGCAGTACTATCAGACAGGCTCTCTCACTGACGCCCTCAATATGCAGAGGAAGGTCAAGGAAGCTAAGGATCTTACAGACAGGCTCTCTTCCGAGAGGATGCGGCAGGCATCTCCTGCAGCTGCCCCGCAGGCAATGCCGCAGAGTGAACCTGCAGCAGTAATGTCACCGCAGCCGTCAGCTCCGGCAGAAGCGCCAAGAGGAAAGATTGTTCTCACAGAGCCCAAGCCCGGAGAGTGTCACAAGTACTTCCATATCTGGCACGACGATCCAGAGGCTTTCACCGCTCTCACACAGTACCTTAGGAGCAATGGCTTCCACAGAGAGAACATGTATCACATCTATGAGGAATATCTCAATAACTAGAAAGGAGTAAAACACAATGGGTAGACTTAATGACTACTACAACCAGCAGAACGGACCTGCTCCTGTCGCGAGGCAGGAGGCAGCAGCACCACAGACGACGATGATGAACAATCCCATGCAGGCAATGTTCGCATCGAATCCCGCCATCGCAAGGGAGGTCGCAGCTGTACAGACGCAGATGGCAGTCGCACAAATGTTCCCGAGAAACATCGGGGACGTACAGAGGAAGATTGACTCGGCATGCTCGCGCTTACAGCTGGCATCCTCGGCAACGTACTCTTTCGCCCGTGGCGGCACAGACATCAAGGGACCGTCTATCAGACTTGCAGAGGCTCTCATTAACGCATACGGCAACGCCAAAGCGGGATTTGAGATCACAGCACAGACGGAGACGGAGAGCACAGTCAGAGCGTATGCGTTCGACATGGAAACGAACGTGCAGATGGAGCGCACCTTCGTCGTCCCTCACAGAAGAGACACGAGAAGTGGCAGCTACCTCCTCACGGACAGCAGAGACATCTACGAGGCAGTTGCCAACCAGGCAGCAAGAAGAGTCAGAGCATGCATCCTCGCAATCATCCCGTCGGACCTGCAAGAGTACGCAGTGCAGAAGTGTGTAGAGACAGAAACGGCAAACGTACACATCACGCCCGATACTCTCACAAAGCTTGTCGCAGCCTTCGAGGAGTACGGCGTGACTAAGGCACAGATCGAGGCTTTTATCCAGAGAAATCTCGAGGCGATCACTACAAGTCAGTATCTCCGCCTCAAGAGCATCTACACAGCACTGAGGGACGGAGTTGCAAAGCCCGAGTCTTTCTTCAAAGCTACAGAGCTGTCAGACGAAGAAAAAAGCCCCGTAAACGCTTCGATTGAGAACGAGAGTATAAACTCCCCAGTTACGACAGAAAACGAAGCAGAGACGCAGGAATCAGCACCAGAGGTCAAAACAACGTTTCAGACCGTTACCGTACTGAAAGAGGCAGCAGAGGACACGGACGACGAGGACTTCTGAGGAATGGACGTTCCGGTGAGAGCTATTCTTGCCGGGACTCTTAAAGACAAGACTAAGCAACATGAGAAAACACTCTTACTATCTGCAACTTGATGAGGACTTCCTTGAAGACCCTGAGGTTCAACTCTTCATTGCCGAGAAGGGGAAAGCTGCAGTCCTCGACTACATCTCTCTCCTGCTCATCATGAGGGCCTACAGGAACACGGACTACATGATCCCTTACGCCATGATCCCGATTCTCGCCAAGACACGCCTCGGAACGACCAGGGAAGATCTTGAAGACACAATTTCCTACTGCATCAAAATCGGCTTCTTCAAGGTTTACGAAGACGAAATTGACAAAGTTAAGTACTTCTACTCAGCGAGACGCCAACTAGATCTCAGGACGTGGCAGGTGAAGTCGGACAAGAACCGGGAATCAGGTATCAAAGGAATGAAGAGCAGATGGCACAAAGAAGGAGATACAAACAAAGATGACAAGAAAGAAGACTAACAAAAGAGCTCTCATCTATACGTACTCTACGTTGTATACCGTCTTATACGATATCTCTCTCTTCATAGCCTTAATAACGGATAGGGTTAAGGATAAGGTTAAGGGGTTATTAACGAACGTTATAACGAACGTTATCAAGTGTTGTTAGAAGAAGGAAAGACAAGAGCAGATGGGAATGGTCACAAGGCAGTACGTGCTGCATGGGTATGTAGGAGTATGCGAGTTCGGCGACGGAGCCGTTTTCAAGACGCCGGTCTATGCGGTCAATTTAGCAGACGCAGAAGACAGAACCCGGCGAGCGTTGGCGAACACGTACACAGAGAGTCAGATAAGAAAGCGGGGCGACGTTACCATCAAGGTATATCGCCTCAGAGAGTACAGGAAGAGGTATGAAAATGATGAAAGAAGAAGATCTGCTTCTCGTGCTGTCCTTCTATGGCTGGAAGAGGACAACAATGAGATGGGAGAAAGGCAAGAGGGCGGTGGTGATATGTGCTAGTCCTTACTTCGTCTATCACATAGACAGGAACGACTTCGAGGGCTACTGGGGCAAGTTCCCCTATCGAGATTGTGAGCTTGAGGATGGGAGAATATTGGTACATGTGAGCAATACGGAGACGTGGACAATAGACTTGAGGGACGAGGAAGCATGAATCTTACAGCAGAAGACAAGACAGCAGTCATCAAGATGATAAGCGGGGCGATCCGTACAGTGGATTCCCTCGCATATACAGACGCACTGTATTCTTACTGGGCAGGGTACAGGAAGGCCCTTGAGGACGTGAAGGAAGCTATCGAGCAAGGAGACGAAGAGATATGAAAGGATTCATTTCAATTCCGACAGACTGGGTCGGAGGAAACATCTACCTGTCGCCTATCTACATCAATGTGAACGCCATCGCAGCGGTGTATATGAGAGAGGACGGTAAGTACATCGAGACGGTGACTGGCGAGAGATATCGGCTGAGTGTACCGATGAGAAGCATTTTGGAGATGATAGCAGAAGCCGTAGGGGATGAGCCGTCCGTCTCCGTCAAGTGCTCTGGCAGCGGTATAGCAGCAGGCGTCATCAAGGGTGACATGACAATCGACCACAGAAGCAGAACGGTCATGCACCAGAACGCAACGAACGTAGTCAACATCAAGAACGTAGAGAAGTTCGAGGGGCGAAAATGAAAGAATGGATTAAGATAACGGATTCAGTTGGCAGTCGGCTCATCAGGGTGGCTGATATCAACGGCGTCTACACCGACGAGGATGGGGCAGTCGTCTTGCTGAACGAAGAGGGTGTAATAAGCGTTAAGGAGAGCGTAGACGAAATTCTCCAGCTCATTGAGGGGGAGAAGGCACAGGATAGGCTCTTAGAAAGGCTGAAGAAGGTGAAGGAAGAGTGCGGGGGATTAGGATATAAAACATGCCACAGCTGCACGAGCCCGGGTCTCTGTTCCGCATTCTGCGGAGACCCTCGCTACTGGGACATAGAGAAGATCGAGGAGGCATTGAGATGAAAGGATGGATTACGTTACATGGAGCTGACGAAGTAGACGTGGCAATCAGAGTGTCAGAAGTTAAAGCAGTCTACCCCGTGGGAGAACATACCGCTATCGATGTCGGTGGTAGGATATACTATGCAGTTGAGACTGTCGATGAGGTATTAGACCTCATCAGTGAAGCTGAAAACAGCAGTCTCTATAGAAAGCTCAAAGAAGCCAAGGCAACTTGTGCTGGCATAAGGACATTGTACGAAGGTCACTGTGACGATAGCTGTCCTTATTGGACTGGTGAGAAAGCGTGGATGTGTGAAGCGTTAGCTCACTCATATCCCGAGGACTGGGAGCTTGAGAAAATCCCGGAGGAGTACAGATGACCAGAGATGAAAGAGAAGAGTTCGTCGAAAGAGTAGACGTCATAATCAAGGACTTAGAGGACATGAAGAGAGAAATAGTCGGAAGAAACTCCGATTGGATCCGACACGAATTATCAGAGGCTGTCTATGAGCTGGAGGACATTAGGTACGGCTTCTCTTACTCTCCAGCATTAGATGAAGTGAGGGTAGAGAAATGACCGAAAAAGACGCAGTTGAAGAAATAGTAAAACAGTCCTACACGCTCAAGGTAGACATCGAGGAGCTTAGAAAATGGGCGAAGGATGAGTATTACAGAGCGTGTGTAGGATGTGATTATTTAGAGAACCTCCCTCACTATGAAGGCAGGGCATACGCTTACGGACGGCTGATACAGAAGCTGGATGAGATAGAGAGAGGAGGTAAGGTATGAAGGGATATATCACAGTACATAAGATGTCGGAGTCTAATACGACACAAGCCGTCTATATCAACATCGACCACATTGTTCAGTTCGGCGGGGCCAAGGGTAAGCCCGCTATGCTGAGCATAGACGGCAGGCAAGTACAAGTGCAGGAGGATGCCTTCAATGTTGCTGAGATGATCAAGGAGGCGCAGGGATGATAGACATGTACACAGTGGCACTATGCGCGATGATAGTGATGGTCGGCTTGATGGTGGCTCTCGTCATCATGCTCATCAAGGATCAGAGCTCACTATCAGCACGGCAGCAGATAGTCGAGAGCAGAGTCAGCACCGAGCTGCAGTCGTTCCGCGAGCAGATCAAGGAGCTCAAGAGAGCAGATGAGGCAGCCAGGCAAGGAGAGCAGCATGATATCCAAGACAGAGCTTGAGCGCTTACTTATAGGACACAACTGGCTGAGGGCGGAGAGCTTCTACTTTCTCTCGTATCACAAGGATGACATCAGAGTAGACCTTACCGACGACTGTATCTTCATCGAGTATTACAGCGGCGAGCGCAGCATCAATCGCTGGCTCGAGAGCGCATCCATCTCGCTCGACGTCGAGTATGAGGACATGGACTGGGACGAGAAGTCTCCGCACCAGGTAATTTTCTCGGGAGGCACGTTGAAGCTATGAGAAGAAAGAATGTAGCAACTCCGCAGGAGGCTCTGATCAAGAAACTAGACTATGAGATCAAGATCCTCGACAACATGGAGAAACGCGTAAGCACATACACGACAAGACTCTCGTACTGCTCATACGTCGACAGGATCCTTCTTCGCATCGATTATACCAGGCGCGCAGTCAAGGATCTGAAGAACCGCTTGGTTTTCTTTCCGGAAAAGTGCAGCGGAGACGACAAGGGGAATATCTATGCAGACGGCAAAGGAAGAGATCAGAGTTAATCCCAGGCGAGGCGTCGACATCGAGATATACGTCTACATCGACGGAGAGTATACAGAGAGTTACGACGGGCTCTTGGAGACAGCGGAGGCTCTCGGGGTATCGATTGATAGAGTCAAGGAGCTCTTGATCAGCGGAGACGAGATCGACTGTCGCGGCAAGAGTGTCACTCTTGATATCGCATACGACTCTCCGTACGACTGTAGACATGTCGTCGACGAGGGCAGGGAGAAGTCCGTACTCTTCATCGAGACATCGAAATTGAGGCGCTGATAATTCTATTGACTTTTTCAAAATTCCCTGTTGACAAGTGTTATATATCGGTATATAGTACAATCACAAGGAGACAGAAACATGTATCTAACAGGCAGCAATTATGGCAGGTACGAGGCTTTCAGGAGCCTCGAGGAAGCACTCAAGAGTGCAGAGTTCGAGGAAGAAGAACTCTCGGGAGAGAAGCCGATCTCTCTGGGAATCGGCAAGGATGAGGATGGGGAACTCTGGTTTGCAATTGCAGGCGAGAATGTTTTCACAAGCTGCAATTATGGCGACCTCGAGAGCTGGGCAGACTGGTACGACGAGGAATGGATCGAGGAAGAGGAGAATTGAAAAATGAAGTACATTGCAAACAACAGCACAGAGCAGGCGATCATCTATGATGAGAACCAGATAACAGAGGTAGAGGCGAGAGAGATCATCGAGAGTGACTATCCTGTGAGAGATGCCAGTAAGTGGGAGGAGTTCAACGTCCTCGGCTATGGTAAGACACACAAGGCTTATCAGCTCGTCGACTTCGTCGGAGCAGCAGAGGAAGACCCTGAAGAGGAAGACTGGATCGATCCGATCTGGTACTGCTATCAGTACAGAGAGAACGAGATCAACTACGACGAGGGCAGCTGGGACCTCGATGAGGCTATCGCTGATGCAAGAAGAGGCTCTGTCGATATGACTGTCTGGCATGTAGGGCTTGAGGAGAACTACTGCTATGACAAGACAGAGCTCGAGCCCCTCTATCACTATGAGATAGAGTCCTACAAGGATCTTCTCGAGTTCGTCGAGAAGAGAGAGAGCGACGCATGGAAGCACTACTATTACGGAGACATGTGCACGTTCAATGGCAAGTTCTACACGATTGAGGACGTTGCAAGGAGTGCCGAGCCGAGCTGGTTTGATGATGGGAACACGGTTGACGTATATGAGTGGTAAGGAGGCAGCAGAATGATCACAAGAACATGGAAAGTCTACGGAGCAGAGGGACACAGGCAGAGGGAGAGCTTCAGGGAGAGCAGCAGCTTCACGTCATGGTCAGGGAGCAGGGTTGAGGTCGAGAATGCGGACAAGACGGGCACTCATGATTACAGCATCGTGAGAATCACGGCCGAGACAGCAGATGCATGCCAGGACGAGCTTGAAGGCCAGATCAGCGATGGCATCTTCGAGAACTCCAGAGTCGGCGGGATAGTGGAGATTGAGGCATGAGATCCGAAGCAGTCAAGAAAGCACAGAGAAAGCACGCTGCACAGCTTAGGAGGGTAGAGATCCAGTTCTCGCCCTCCGAGATGCCTCTATATGACAAGCTGCAAGAGCGTGCTCAGGCAGAGAAGAAGAGTATCAACGCCGTGGTTAAGGATATGATAAGGGAGCTGTAAGAGGCTCCCTTTTCCTATCGCAAATGCGTAATTATGCGTAGGGCTGAAGCGCACATGACAGCGTTTTTTCATTGTGTCACAATGACGCTATGGCAGATTACTACACTAATCCGCAGAGAGCAGCGGAAGAGTCAAGGCAAGGCAAGGCAATATCAGACCGCGTACAAGTGTCAATCGGAGGGCACTCTGCGCTCGGGCAGATAGTCTACAGCCGGGGAGATTATTCTCTCACGTACGCAGGCCTCAAGACTGTCCCGATCCGCAATCTCGACAGGAGCTACCTCTCGTCCTGCATCGACAATGTCCGCAGATGGAGACCGCTGTAGTATGCAGGATCGGTACACACTCGAGTATCACCCCCAGAGAGCGCAGATACAGAGGGATATACTTGCCGGGGTCCCCAACACCCGGATCGCGAAGAAGTACAGCACGTCGACAGTCAAGATATCAACAGACGCAGTCAGGCGGTACAAGCAGACCAAGCTCCCGATGATGCTGAGGCATGCCGAGCTTGATGAGATAGACGGCATCGTCAATCGAATCAACGAGTACCTCGATACAGTCGAGCAGTTCTACAACTCAATCCGCAAGGTACTAGACAACCCCGAATCCCCGGGCGAGGTGTGCTACTATCCGACAGCCGAGGAAGTCAAGATTAAGTTTTTCAACGACGCGACGAACAAATGGGAAGTCGACACGCTGCAGCACTTGCTGAGCTCTATCGAGAAGAAGGCTCCGATAATCAAGGGTGTGTATGTCAACGGCAAGGACCCGAGGGAATATCTCCTGCGCACAGCAGAGACTCTCAATAAGCAGCTCGAGACGATAAGCCGCGTCAAGGGCTATATAGCAGAGTGCGGAGACACGACAGTCAACATAGCAAGTGGTAATGTCGAGGATATAGCTAATATTGCGCGAGAGGCTCTGGCGCCTTATCCCGAGGCACTGGACGCTTTTGTCAGCGCACTGCTTGCTGAGGCCGACAAGCAGGACTCAGAGGCGCAGAAGGCCACCACGGAAGGAAGGTGAGATGCCGGTAAGTAGAAGGAGACGATATGCACTACGAGAGACAGCAGCAGCGACTAAGCCGTCAGTGTACTTGCAGCAGATCGGCTTCAATGCGTTCGCATGGCAAAACATAGTTGCGTCAACTCCTTCTAACCGTGTTATCCTTCTATGCTCACGACAGGCAGGGAAGAGCACAATCGTCTCATCTATCCCGTGTCATACAGCTAAGTATCAGAGCGGCAGCCTCAATATTGTAATAGCGCCCACGGAAGACCAGGCGGAGGAAGACATTCTCAAGATTAAGGACTTCATCGCGCATGATCCGACTTATCCTGCGCTCAAGAGAGACGGCAGCGACGTGATAGCTCTCGATAACGGCTCTCGTATCATAGTCGTCGTCGCGACCGACAGAAGCGCTAGGGGATACTCCAAGCCCCGCACAGTCGTCCTTGACGAAGCGAGCCGTATTCCCGACGTCGTCTACAAGTCAGGCGTCGTCCCGATGATGAACCACAACCCCCAGGGTAAGATCTACATGCTCTCGACGCCGTTCGGGAAAACAGGCTTCTTCTACAATACCTGGACGCGCAGAACAAAGACGTGGACTAAGATCTTCGTCCGGACGCCCTACGACGTCGATCCGATGAACAGTCTCAATCTAGTCGACGCGGAGCCCGAGGAGGAGTTCAGAGAGCGCTGCGCTGAGCAAGGCATTGTCGGGCTGCACTCTCCTAACCACAGCAACAGGGACGAGCAGCTTGCGATACTCGAGGAGGTCGGGGAGACGCAATATCAGCAGGAGTTCTGTTGCGACTTCGTAGAAATGGAAGGGCAGGTTTTCAGAGACGTCGATCTCGCACGCTACTTCTCGGAGAAGGCCTATCCATTCGTCGGCCCGATGACTATCGACAAGGACAACAATGTGCATATCAG
>CAVACS010000002.1:13687-41562 GCA_963587105.1 Anaerovoracaceae bacterium
GTCCCCATGCAAGCACGCAAGCTCGAGGGCGGGAGGTACTTCTAGGATGGCGTTCAGACACTCATCGTCTAATCCTTTCGGCCACTTCGGCGTATCTCCCGAGATGGTACAGTTCCCCGGAGAGCCTCATTTCATTGTCGCGCAGGACCCCGCACAGAGAGTCGATAACACTTGTACCGGCATCTTCCGCGTCACACCCGTACCGGTAGCCGGCAGCAAAGAGAATCGCGTAGCGTACTATCTCGATAAGGTTTACATCGACCTTGTCCAGCTGAGGTACACAGAGCTGCCGTACTACACGCGTGAGCTCATGGACGTCTACTCGGTCGCAGGAGACTGCATCTTCGTGATGGACGGTACAGGTATAGGCTTGCCTCTTTTCGATATGTACGAGGATGCGGGGCTCGATCCACTTAAGATAATCTTCACGTCGGGCGGCTCGATATCGACGCAAAGGGGAGTCCGATCCTCTTTCAGTCAATACGGCACAGTGCAAGGTTATGGCGTGCCCAAGGATGATCTTAAGGACGCTCTTAAGCTAGTGATGGAGCAGGGAACTTTCAGACGCGCACCCAATCTTGCATATAAGACGCAGGAAGAGGAACAGTACAGGAACTTTGTCGGCAAATTCAATGAAAAGACAAAAAACATTAAGTACGAGAACAGCGACGATAAGATACACGACGATATCATCTGTACCGATATGATGGCAGCGTGGATCTTTCTTAACATGGACAGGGCAAACAGAAGAACATCGGTCGGAACAAGTACATACGATCGGGATCCGTTTGGTGACAGGCATAAGGAGTTATATTAGAGATGGCAGTCAGCAGAGAAACAATTCAGAAGCTAGAGCGTATCAGAGACTCTCAGAGTAACAGAGACTCTGTCTTTGTCAGAATGTGGCAGGAAGTAGCAAAGTATATCGACCCGACATACGGCGATATGCAGAGAGACAGCGAACCCTCACCGTCGATGAAGGCGGTTGACGAGAGGATATACGACAGTACGGTGTCGTCATACTCTAACGTCTTCGCAATGGGCCTGCAGGGTTACGTATGTTCGTCGCAGTCGGCGTTCTTCTCGCTCATGCCCGAGAAGGCATTGACGAACGGAGAAGAGGAGAACAAGGAGCTTACAGAAGTCCTTCAGTCGAGAACGAGGAAAATGTATGCCTGCATGGCACAGAGAGGCTTCTATCAGCCGATATTCCCCATCTTCAAATCCTTCGCTGACCTCGCAAGCGCTATCATGTTTTTCCGGCTTAACAAGGACGACAAGATAGTCTACGAGTACGTACCCAACTACCAGTGCGTACCGCTCTACAACAGGGCCGAGGGAACTTGCGACACAATCTTCCGCTCTCTATGGCTCACAGCCTACGAGGCAAGGCAGATGTTCGGAGAGGAGAACCTTCCTGCCATCATGCGGGGCGAGAGAGTAGACGAGACTAAGGCCTTTCAATTCTGGGAGCTCCTCTGCCCGCGCGACAGATTCGGCTTCAAGATCTCGGATTCGAGCGAGTGGGAACACCTCGACATCATATGGAGCAAGGACGAGCAGAAGGTCGTTTTCGAAGGGGGGACCAAGAGACAGAGTTTCTGTTTATGCACGTTTTCCAAAAACGACGACTCGACGGCATGGGGAGTAGGCTCCCCGGGAATGAGACAGTTCCACAATGCAAGGTGTCTTCAGAATATGAGTCAGGACCTCCTCATTGCATCGCAGTACGCAGCGAGCCCCGCAATTATGAAAAGTCCCGGCTTCACAGCGAAGATAGCACCTGCAGCTTTCATCGATATCCCGCCGGGAGCAAGCATGTCTCCTCTCGAGCTCGGACAGGACCTCAGCTGGACAACAACAGCAATCGCAGACAGGCGTAATCTTGCGAAGAGCGACTACTTCGTAGACTACTTTCTCATGCTCAGTCAGTACTCGGGCAATATCAACACTGCAACCCTCGCCCAGGGCCTGCAGAACGAACAGCTCAAGATGATGACACACTTCCTCGACTCATTGAGGACAGGCTTCTTCGAGCCGGTGATCGACTGGACATGGAACACGATGGGAGAGCTCGGATACTTCGACGACGGATATGAGATTGATTACAAGGATCTACAGGTTGACTTCGTGTCCCCGCTCTATATTCTGCAGAAGCAGGCAGTCTCTCTCGAGCCGACTGTCAACACAATGAACACCGTCCTTCCGTTCTTGAATCTCGATCCGACGCTCGTGAATTACTTTGACTTCGGCGAGCTTGTTGAGGTAGTGAGAGAGTCTACTAATGCTGATGCGAGAATCGTCAGAGACAAGAAGGCCGCGGAGGAGATGATACAGGCAGCACAGGTAGCGCAGCAGAGAGAGGCGGAGCGACAGGCTCAGATACAGCAGCAGGACGCAGACACAAGACAGTATGCAGCGGCAACAAAGGCACCGGAGCAGGGCAGCGTCGCACAGCAGATGGCATCCAGCAGCGGCGATTACAGCAATCTGAAACTCAGATAGTGAGGTAACTTATATGGAAGAAGGAAGAATTACAAACGCGGAGCTGACGCGTATGTATCAGAAGGTATTCGGCAGCGGGAAGGAAGGAGCGACAGTTCTCGCAGACATCCTTTCCCTCCTGGGATACTTCGGCAACCAGAGCCAGCAGATGAGCCCGGCACTCTTGGCAGCAGCGAACACAATCCTTGTTCGTCTCAATGTCTTCGACAGGATGAACGTCGAGAGGTTTGCAGAGCTTTTAATTGACGGCGCAATACCGCCGAAGGAGGCAGAAGGCAATGTTTTCTAAGCACATGAGAATCTATTTCTCTCCTGATGGAGACGGAGGAGCAGGCGCAGAGAGTAATGCAGCAGCAGAGACGACACCCGCGCCCGAGACACAGCCCGTAGAGGAGCCATCTTACGAGCGCCCGAAGTATTACGCGCAGATTAACCCTCAGAAGGCCGACAGCGACGACTACAAGGCTCTCTACCGTTATCAGAAGATAGACGATCTTGCTGACGCATATATCGCGCAATCAAAGGAGATGGATAATCTCCGAAAGAAGAGCGAGAGATCTATCTATGTACCGGAGGCTAGCGACGCTGAAGGAATCAAGGCCTTCAAATCTAAACTCGGAGTCCCCGAGACAGCAGAAGGCTATTCGCTCTCGTCGCTCAAGGACTCTAAGATTGATGATGCTACGAAGAAGATGATCCGCGAGACAGCCTATGGCGCTATGCTCTCAGACAAACAGGCGGAAGCAATCGGAGTCGCATTACTCAAGACAGCCAAGATGGCAGCCGAAGGGATTAAGGCCCAGAAAGAGACAGCTATCAAGTCGTTCGACACGACACTCGCAGCATCGTACGACGATATCACGTCAGAGACGGACCGCAAGTCGAGCGCCGAGAGGGACAAGGCAACGTACAGCAAGTTTGCAGTCGAGACAGGCATGAAAGACTACTTCGACGACAGAGGCCTCAGCTACGATCCTGCTTTCGTCAAGGCAATGGCTGCATATGCACGTAAGCACAGCGGAGTCGCGCCTCAGTCTAATCTTCCCAACACTCGCCCAGGCGGAAGCAAAGGAGCTGATGCATCTATGACAGAGAGAGCGTCAAACTTCTACGGCAAGGCGTTCAACGAGACATTCAAGAAGCATTAAGGAGGACACATAATGGCAGGACTATTTGATAACCTGGTTAATTTCGCTAGCGACGCGACAGAGACTAGCCCGCAGAATATGAGCGAGGCACAGCACACAGAGGCCCCGCAGGTGAATGACAACCCTTCACAGAACGAAGCGAAGGACGTCAAGAAGGATTTTTACAGCAAGGACTTCTACGACTACTATAAGCGCTGATTTAGAGCGCACATGACAGACAGTTACTCCTATGCCATTATAGAGGCAGGCTATGTTATAGCTTCTAGTTGCATCCAAGCGACACACCCGAGAGGGGATAAGCAGGTAAGATAGGACCTCAAATTAGATAACTGTTGTAGCAAGCAGTCTCTTTTCCGAGGGAAATGTACACCAAGCTGTTAAACGGTTAGGTGTGACACACAAACTCAGAAAGGAGACTATTTTTACAAATGGCAACATTCTCCACATCTCACATGGATCTGCAGGAAGCGTTCAAGAGAGAGAACTACACCAACGCCGACGAACTCCTCGGCGCTCTCCGTCAGAATAACGACCTCCTTGCAACAGCAGCTGTCCTTCCCTCGTCGAACGGCAGTTATCACAAGACACTTGTCGCAGACAGACTCGGCTCCGGCTCTTTCAGAGGCGCGTACGAGGCTATCAAGCAGACAAACTCAGTTACACACCTTCAGAGCGAGCCTATCGTGTCATACGAGGCAGAGTCTGAAGTCGATGAGCTTATCCTCAAGGGCGCAGATGATCCTGCAACAGCACGTCTCACGGAAGACATGATGAACATGCAGGGCATCACCAACGGTTATAATGAGGCTCTGCTCTACACGACTCCGTCCAAGGCAACAGAGAACTTCACAGGCCTCTCGGCAAGGAGAGCAAAGATCGGCACATACTGTCTCTCCTGCGGAGGAACAGCAGCCAATGCCCTCACATCGGGATGGCTTATCCAGATGGGCGCAGACGCCTTCTCCTTCAGATACGCAAAGGGCTCAATGCCTGGTCTCTCACACGAAGACATGGGAAGACAGAAGTGCACTGCAGCAGACGGCACGGGACACTATTGGGGATGGGTCACTAAGTTCGCAATCGCTTTCGGCATCTCCGTCCGCAGGGACGATGCTCTTATAAGACTTGCAAACATCGATCCGTCAGCAAACTCTATCGACAACTTCTTCGAGACTCTCGTCAGAGCAAAGAACAAGCTCCCGGGTAGAGGACGCAATGCTTTCCTTTATGTCAATGCAGACCTGCAGAGCGTTATAGAGATCATGACCCTCAATAAGGCTCAGTACAATCTCAGCATCAAAGACATCGAGGGATACGGACCTGTCACTCACTTCCTCAACATCCCGATCCTCAACATGGACGCAATCAAGTCCACAGAGGCGAAACTCAGCTAAGGTAATAAGGAGACATAATAGAAATGACTAACGCATATCTTAACTTCGGCGAAATCGCCGCATTCTCCGCATCGAGCGCAGCGACATACGCGCCCAACGTAATCGCCCTCGATAATCCTCACTACTTTGCAGGAACTCCTTCGAAGGCAGTTTTCACAGCAAAAGCAGCCGTGACAAGTTTCCAGGCAGCTCTCTACTCTGATGACAATGCTTCGCCGACGACAATCGTCGCTCAGGCACCGAAGGGAGTCACTCTCGCAGTCGGAGATATCGTCGAGCTTGCAATTCCTGCAACGCTCGGAAAGTATCTCAGAGCAGGAGGAAGCGCCGGAGCTACATCCGGAAAGGTGGATATCTCCATCGAACTCGGTGAGCCTAGACCTTAACCACAACCACAGGGGCAAGTGAATCTAGTATCACCTACAATTAACTTATATGATACGTTGACCATACCGATGCCCCCGACTGACCCTCGGGGGCTTATATCTTCCAAAACAAGGACATACACAGAAAACAATGGACGTTAATCTCAAAACATCTAACTGGATCCAGATAGCTAACGGAGCATTGTCCCTAGTAATGCAGCCTCTACTTGATACCTTCGACGACGGCAGCATCACGTCGTCTACAGTCAAGGCCCTTCTTCCTCTCTCCCTTGACGAAGTCTATGGTACTCTTCCCCTCGACGACATCTCTCTCTATGCCCTGCTTCCAAGAGACGGCAATTACAAGCCCGAGACATCGGGATATCTATATTCCTATTCTCTTCCCGACAAGCTCGCATACGTCCGCGAAGTAATCACGGACCCGGCAGGCACAGAATGGAAGAGAGTCAGAGGCTCAATCCTCAGCGACGCCGAGAGCGTGAGAGTGAGATATGTCCAGAGGCCGTCCAAGCCGTCAGATATGCCTCCGTACTGTCAGACACTTCTTATAACGCTTCTGGCATCCAAGCTCGCAGCATCGCTCTCTCATGACACGTCCCTCGCGACATCACTCATGAACTCGTATTCAACTCTTCTCTCTCAGTATCTCGTTCTCAGAGAGGCGCCCGGGAGTCAGCCGACGTACAGAGACGCAAGGGAGTGGTTCTAATATGGCATATAGAACAATACAGTCCAATTTTACCGGAGGCCTTCTCTCCCCTCTCTCGACAGGGCTGGTCGGAACAGACCTCTACAGCAAAGGCCTCGAGATGGCAGAGAACTGCTTCTACGGCTCCAGCGGAGGAGTGTACAAGCGAAACGGAACGAAGAAGATCTTCTCATACAGTGACGAAGTGAATCCGGAGACTAAGAACCATAAACTCTTTCATGCAGTCATCGCCGGTTGTGATTTTGTGTTTATAATATTTCAGGAAGCTATTCTAGCGCGCGAATTGAACAACGCCGGAGACGAAAGCGGAGAATCAATTGCGGCAACCATCTCTTTCCCCTCCGATCTATACAGTTGGCAGTGCGCTCATCCAGAGAAACTTTCTGTAGCAGTGCAGGACGAAGTGATATACATAGTTGGAGAAGGTATTGTTCCGACGAAAATCTATCTGGTTTCGGGATCTCCTTTGGAGTTCAAACTCGAGCCGGTGACTTTCGTAACAGCGCAGGAAGGGACAGAGACAGAAGGCTCGATAAAGACGACAGTACACACGCCCATCGCGCCGGTAACGCAGGCGTTCTATGATGGACGCTGGTTTCTTGCAGGAGACACTGGCGAAAGACTTACAGTATGGGCCTCTCGTCCTTACGACGCAGTTAACGGCGTCTACAGATTCAATGACTTCACAACGTCATATAGTGTATACTCTGCAAGCACAGCATCGTGGCAATCGGTAGACCTCGCAGACCTCGCCGTATCTTACACGTTCGACAATGGCAGCGGGGCATCATGCGTGCAGTGGCTCTGCCCTCACAATAACGGACTTGCAGCCGGAACTGATGGCGGCATATATCAGTCAAGCCAAACAAGCATTACATCCTCGACGGACAACGCACTCAACTTCTCTAAGCGCTCGTCATATGCTGCGGCGCGGAATCTAGTTACCACAATGGGTAACTATTTGCTTTTTGTTTCACCGGGTCAGAAGCGTGTAATTGCGCTCGCACACTCGCAACAGTACGACTCTCTTACGGGAGGAAGCATCTCGGAAGCCATAGAAAATCACCTTGTGCTCACCTCGAAAATAACAGCAATAGCGGCGACAGGAGGCTCCGTCCCTCACTTGTATGTATCCGTCTCCGGACAAGGCGTCTTCGTGTGCCAGTTCGATCCGTTGAGCAGCATTATTGCATGGTCGCGGATAACTCAGTATCTGCGCCTCCCTCTTGGATTATGTTCAATTTCCGCGGTAAACCGAGGACAGGCCGCGCTCGCATTATATAATTACAGACTTCTTGAGCCTACAACTCTGACATCATTCGGCTCGTGCTCTCTCGAGCTCTTGGAAGAAGTCAGCGCCGGAAGCACATGGCAGTATCCCGCAATCGACAGGTATTATAAGATGACACCGGGAGAGGCATATACAATTGGATCCGACCCTGCCGATTTAACCTTACCCCCAACAACTTGTGTTATCAGAAGAAACCTCAACTACTCGAATGTTGTTGCAGGTAATGACGCAAACAATGTGCCTATGGCTTACGATGTAACGTATCCCTCGCAGGCTGAGGGAAAGACGTTCACACAGCCGAAGGAGACCGCGGGCGGAGAGGACTGGTATATCGGAGACATATACTCTTTTGCTATCCTCCTGCCCCGCGCCGAGCTACCGGCGAACGGAACAAGCCAGGGAACAGAAAGAGCCGTCAAGAAGGTTACTCTCAGACTCTACAACTCCTATGGAGGCGTCGTTTTTCTCTCTCCAGACCTTAAGTGCGGTACACTGAAGACTCCGGTTCTCGGGGAGGTCGAGAATGACCTTACTTGGGACTACAGCCCGTCGTATCGCAATCCGAAGAATTATGCGAAACAGGTTCTTTACAAGATATTTGATAAGGACGTGTTTAACGGATGGCAAGGGATGTTTACAGGCGACAAAGCTATCAACTTCATTACGCCGACAGTAGAGGACGACAGAATCGCAATCGTTCAGAACGACCCGATGCCGTTTGCCCTTTGTGCGGTAATCGTTGACAGGGCAGTAAAGGAGAGTTAGGCGTATGGGCTGGATTACAGCAATATCTAACGGAATCGATGCTATTCTGGACTGGTTCCAGGGCAATGATGAGCTGGAGTATCAGAAGCAGCAGGATGCACTTCAGAATAAAATGTCGTGGACAAGCCTCCTCACGAGCTCGACTACAAACATCAATACGCTTCTGACATCAATCGACTCGGCTCTCGCGCGCATTGACACGTATCAGTCAACAATCGATACCGGTAACGAGTGGCTGCTCAACTACCAAGCAATGTTGGATGGTGACCGCAGTGACACAACCCTCGGTCGTAAGCTCGGGCAGTACGAGCGGCAGGGAACACTTCTCGAAGCGGCAAAAGCACTGAGAGAGAAAAGCGCAGCGAACTACCTTATCGAGAGCGCTGTATCAAAAGCAAATGCCTACGATACTGCATTCAGCGACTACACATCGATGTTGAAGAACCAGTCTCTCCTGAACGTGGCGGCCGGAGCGAACGGAGGAAAGTCGTCAGCTTACTCTATGGCAAGCGTTATTCAGCAGCAGCAGTTACGCAACTATGTCGGAGCCGACATGAAATTCGACAGTGACACATCGAAAGCTGTATCGCCCGAGAGCGGCTCGTTCCTTAATAGCTATATCGTTCTGAACAACACGATTGACGCGCAGATAGAAGAGAACAATTACGCCATCAAGGCAGTGCAGAACGACATCCTCAACAACTCGAACACAATTAAGGATTTCTATGAGGAGAGCGAGACTGCAGCCAACCAGTGGAAGGCTGACATTGAAGACAGTAGAGAGGCAACAGAGACGATGGAGAGCGCAATTGAAAGAATCAAGAACGCGCTCAAATTGCAGCAGACAGTCGCATTGGAAGCTCTTCAGCAGGTTGAGGCGGACGCTGTCGCCGCTCTTGTTGCGGACGAATGGGTGACAAAGTCATTGGACGCGCGCCTCGACAAGAGGACAGGACAGACCGTCGATTATGAAACATGGATCAAGGATCCTGATTCGTACGAGAGCATATACGACGACGACAGCTCTATAAGAGCCAGAAGCCAGCAAATATATGAGAACTATCAGTCGTATCTGCAAATGAAAGAATCCTACGAGAATGCATCAAAGAGCATCAAAGAGATGGAGAAGAAAGAGAAGCAGAGGAAGAGAGACAAGGAATCATGAAGAACGTCATAAGAAACCATTCAGCACAGCAGGAAGCACTCTCAACACTACAGAACGCACAGACCGCGGAGGGGAGTGCTGTTCAGACAAAAACGCAGGCAGACTACACTAAGGATTCAATAGCTCTTCAGAGGCAAGGCTACAATCTTACTGAGAAGTGGAACAATATAAGACTCGGCGTCAATATGGCCAAGGTCGGAACCGACCTCGGAACTTCGGTCGTGTCGATGATTGTCTCGGCTGATCAGAGCAGCGCAACAAACGAGCTCAATACGATGGCAACCGAGGGAGAGAGGCTTGTCGACGAGTCGATAGCGAGCGGAGAGACCTACTTCGGGACAAATTCCGAGACAGGAGAGATAGAGCTTGTAATGTCTCCGAAGGTGACTGAATGGTACAATAACGCACGCCAGAGCATTGAAGACAGTACTCACCTCACGTCAACAAAGAACGCCCTCCTGCAGAGCCTTGACCTCACATACAGGAATCTCGAGGTCAGCGCCAACAAGTCGACAGTGCAGAAGTACTACTCTAATCTCAACGCTAACTTTCAGACTTCTCTCAGCAGTGCTAAACGCGCAGACACAGAGAGCTATGTCGCAGCGGGCGGAAATAGAGACTTGTGGAATCAGAGCTCAGTCATCGAGGGGATATCTATTATATACGGTCGTAATGACTGGAGCGCGGAGACAAAGGCAGCGCAGACGACAGACTACCTCCTTTCTGTCATAAGCGATGGCGATACGATGATAGCTTCGGACTATGCGCGCACACAGGGCCTGCAGGCAGCATATAACTACATTCAAGGACTCAGTGGATATACCGAGGCAGAAAAGCAGAAAATGTACTCGACAGCGTCGAGCGCGGTTACTCAGGCGACAAGCGCAGCAACGGAGACGGCCGAGGCCTATATGACGGACGCTCTTGTCAACGGAAGCGCGACACCGAAGGAAGTCTACGAGGCCCTAGGCAATGAATACAGCAATGCAAGCCCCGCAATATACAACTCCGCAATAGAGGCTGCCAGAGCCAAGCAGATATCCGTCGCGACGACGTCGTACTCTAACCAGCTCACGACAGACAAGTCGAACGGCCTTTTTGACCTATACACAACATATGCGGCAATGCAGGCAGGTTCGTGGGATGATTTATTCTACAATATCTCCGACGTCAAGACGGAGGCGCTGTCGTCATACGAGAAGGCAATCTCCGAGAAAGAGACGACATATGGCAGAACCATAGACGAGTCCAATAAGTCGCTTTTTAGCGCGTACGAAACGAAGCATAAGACCAATCTTTCGCTCTTTAACGAAGGTCAGATTAACGGACAGACTTATGTCGCTAACGAAATCGCCTATGCCAATTCCTTCTATGCAGGAGTGCAGGGAGAAGAGAGTGACAAGAGCTTGTGGAATGCGAAAGTCAACGCAATGGCAACTGAGGCCATCAATGCAATAATCGATAACACCATCCCCGAGAGATACCAGAGCGAAGTCACAGAGGCCTTCAACACAATCAAGCTTAAGATGGGCCTTAACCTCACGAACAGCAAGATGACCGCAGAGGCACAGCAGGCAATCTATGATATGAATCTCGAGTTCACAGGAAAGATAGCATCGTACTTACAGTCGTACGACATCGAGAAGAACGGAACACTTTCTGTCGAGGACTTCAAGAAGTACGTTACACAGGCGGCTCAGGACTATGTAATTCTGCGTCAGAGCAAAGGCTATACGGCCCTCGTGGAAGGCAAGTACAAAGACGAGGAGTACATGAGCGGAAAAGTCTCTGACTTCAAGAACGCGCTCAATCTCGCTTACAACTATGATACGGGAGACGTGTTCGTCAAACTTGGCACAGACATATCGACAGGCAATGCCAGATATATGTTCTCTAACGAGACCGTGCAACAGACCTTCGAGGAGCTCTCGGCCGTCGCAAAGACACAAGTCTCATGGCTTACAGGTTATGACGTCGGCGATATGACAACAGTTTGCGTTCTGGATGACAACGGAGCTCCGATCCTCGCCCCGCAGGTCAATGTCAACGGAGAGTGCTACAGATTCAAGAACGGCACAATCCAGATATGTACAGACGGCAAGACTTGGGTTGAAACAGGAATCAAACTCGCTTCCTCGTCAGACGATATGAAGAAGAACAAGAATAAGAGCCAGACGTATCTTGCAATGCAGGAGAAGAAAGACAGTGAGAATCTCACTGACGTTCAGAAGCAGGCGCAGAAAGCTACAGACACATGGGTACAGACATACAAACAGCCGACAACTAACGAGCTCAAGGACCACTTAAGGGAGTCAGTTGACATCGATACGACAGCATCCCGCCTCAAGCAGCTCTCCGACCAGGGCACAATCAAGATAAGATCCGGCTTGCAGAACGTATCAGACTATATTGACGACCTTGTCGCAGAGGTTAGAGCAGAGAACACAGCTGAGGAGAAAAGAGATGCGCTCGACGAGAATCATTCGATAGCCCAGGCGACAGTCGGAGAGACAAGTCAGATAGTTCACGGGGGAAAGGGAGGCTCCTTCGGTGACAGCAGTGAGAGTATACCCGTAGACTCGAGCCCCGCTGTTGCACCTACAGAGTTGACAGAGGGCGCAGAGCCGACAGAAGAGAAAGAAGTAGCAGAAACAGCACCGACGAACGAGAGCAAGGCAAAGAGTACATCGGAATGGATAAGCGAGCGCAAAGGGCAAGAGGTGTCGATGGCGGACATTTTTGCTTACCTCGAGACGGTTGATGATATAGAAGCTGCAGCGGAAGAGATTGAGCAGGCATTCAATAGAGGAGAGATTAAAACTCCTCAAAAGCAACTTCCTTTCGACAAAGATATGGCAATAAATACCATTAAGCAGCAGAGAGCTAAAGGGAACTAATAGACAGCGCACATGACGGCACATAAGCCGAAAGGTAGAATCGAAGCATGGCAGCATTAACAGGCGACATATATCAGATGCTCAAGAATAACGAGAGCACCATACAGGCGCAGAAACAGACTCAATCGGCGCTTTCTTCTGTCTCTTCAGGTGAAGATAATTCCTCCTCTAATTCGTTGTCCGAAGCCGGCAGAGTGCAGGAGAATGACGCCGTCTATTCACAGAGCACCGACAACAACATAGTCGGCGGTAATAGCGTCATAGCGGATTCATCTGCGGCAAAGAACAGCATTAACGACGCAAACACACTCAATCAGATTTTCGAGCGCACGCTAAATACTCAGAAAATGTGGTTAGGGGAAGACTATGAATGGAGCCTTGAAGAAGCAGACACCTTCCGCAGCATGCTTGCCTTATCAGACGACCCCGAGGACACAGCGTCGAGATACATCGCGTCTAAGGGTTATGCCACAATGTTCGGCCTCGACACTTTCTCTATCTATGACAACCTCGACATTATCTCGGAGTATTATACAGGAGGCGCGTACGACTCTAAGAACATATCGCTCTGGCAGAAGATTCAGAACGGCTTTCTGCGTAACGATATTATGTCGCTTAAGTATGAGTACATGGTAGCTGACATCAAAGGCGACACAGAGCGTACAGCTTCGTTAAAAGCGCAGATAGAAGAGAAGGAAGCCAAACTCGGCGACAGCTCGAACGCGATACCGAAATCCTGGTTCGACAAGATATCTTCTTCGGTTCTCGAGAATCTGGGTTACATCGTCCAACCGGCGTTGGAAGGCTCTATTCCTTCGGCCATTATCACGGCAGCGGGGCTCGCGACCGCAGCAGCATTCCCCGTAGCAGCAGGGGCGATCATTCCTGCAACAACAACGCTGTCGACCGCGACCGCAACAATATTCACCGGTAAGCAAATGTATGAATGGGCATCTGGAGAGAGATACTACTCTCTCATGAATGATCCGGAATACCAGGGCGTTCAGAACAAGGGACAGGCTCAGTTGCTCGCGACTATCGAGGGCCTCGGAACGGCCGCAATCGAGACGTTCCTCGATGGCATGACCTCGAGACTTGTCGGCAAAATCTCCGGCAATCAGATCAGCAAGATAGGAATCAATTCTCTAGTAGATCTTGAACGCAGAGGCGTTACAAACACTGTCGGACAGGCAGTCTTCGAGTGGGCGACAGGCGCACTGGACGAAGGCTTCTTGAACGAAGCACCCGAGTATATGCTCGGAGAAGTGTCGTCAATAATCTACAAGAACTCTAACGGCATCGTCGATGAGAAAACATGGTCAGAGCGTTACGACGAGATGAAAGAGTCCATCATCGACGGAATTATTGTCGGAGCAGTCTATGGCGCAGTCGCTATTCCGTCATCTTTGAAGTCTCAGAGAAGAACGGCCCTCGAGCTCAGACGTACAGCCAATGAATCAGAAACCATGTCAGAGTTTGAAAGCGCAACGAAGAATATGAAGCCCGAAGGCCTCAGCGACGAAGACTTTGACACAGCGCGCACCATGATCTGGAAAGCAAGTCAGGAACAGAAGCAGGAGAGAAGAGAATACTTGCAGAAAGAGTTCGCAGGAACAGTCCTCGAGAGCGAGGAAGTCGCCTCAGAGGAGCTCTTCTCCACAATTGACGCGGAATCCGGAGAGGAGACAAGCGTCATACCCGACGGCAGCGTTTACAGGACGGACGATAACGCCCTCTACAGTGAGGTCACGACAGACAACAAAAGCAACACGCAGACAGTATGGTACGGTAATCCCGAAGACCACTCGGTTTATGGCATTGTTCAGATTAAGTCAGACGGTGACACGCAGACAGTCGAGAGAGTGAGAGTACGTAACGGATATGAGAATATCCGCTCCGAGATGGTGAGAGACGCTATCTCGTCAACCCTCTCGACCGAAACTAATGTCGAATGGACTCCGACAACGAAAGGCCTTCAGAGCGTAAGGGACGAACTTATAAACAACAACCCGAACAAGACAGGACTTATGTACTCTTCTGTTATTCGCGGTAATGACAGCGATATCCAGTCACTCAAGACTCAGATAAAGAAAGCAAACCCTAACCTCTCTGACGCCGAGGCTACACTTGCAGCGCGTCTTACATCTATTGCGGACGTCGGCACTAATACAATCAGATATGAAACAGCAACGAACGAGAACACAGGACGAGACGTCAGCACAATAAGAGGCGCTACAAACACGGCAAGAGCCCTTATTTATGCGGGGCAGAACACGGACGTGTCTACCTTTGTTCATGAGCTTTTCCATGCAGTAGCAGCAATCAGAACAAAGGAGGCGGAAAATCTATCCAACGAGATAAGGAAAGCGCTGCAGAATGAAGAGACGCGTTCGCAGCTCGAGTCCTTCATCAAGAACAATCTTGCGGTCTGGGAAGCGGACGCAGATATAAACAAGATTATGTCTTCTCTCTCCGAAATCAAAGAGAACAGCAACGCTAGAAGTTGGACAGTTGCGCAGAATGAGAACCTTGCCGAGCTCTATGAGGCGTACAGACGCTCCTCGAGGAGCATACGGCAGTCTCTTCCACAAGCTATCCGGAACTTCCTTCAGAAACTTACGCAGTTCATGAACAAGGTTTACGGTACGCTCAAGGACACGGTACCCCTTAATGAGAATATAGCGAAGGCCTATGACGCGCTTATGGGTTTTGAGGAGGCGGCAGAGAGAGTCGAAAGCAAGGGAGTAGAAGCAGAGTTTAAGGCATACGGAGATGCCGCACTAGAGTCTAACAGAACAGACACGAAGAACATGCTCTATCAAATAGTTAATCACGGGACGAGTGCCGACTTTGACAAGTTCGATCTGGATTATATCAACTCCGGCGAAGGCTCGCAGACTTTTGGAAGGGGTTTCTATTTTACGGACAGTGAAGCTATAGCAGAGAGTTATGCAAGACGAGGATCCGAATCGTCAAGGGCGACAAAACAAAGCCAGGTTGAATACTACAAAGAAAGGCTCGACGTAATAGAAAAAGAACTCGATAAGGAGAAGGCTCAGAGATCTATAGACGAAGGGCGACAGGACGAGCTAAAGGCAGCAAAGAGGGAGAAGATTGAAAAGACCTACAACAATTGGGATAAGTCAGTCGAAAAACTCGTCTCTCATGGAAAGAGCGCCGAAGAATGGAGGGATAGTGAACTTGCAGCATTAGAGAAAGAAACTGTCTACACGTCAAACAACTATGACTACCTGCAGCGCCAGTACGACAGAGCCAAAGAGTCATATGAAGAAGCTCTCAAACTTCCCGAAAAGGATGCCTATCTCTACAAGGTAGATATTCCGGATAATGGCTACCTCTCCTGGAACGGTAAAGTCTCTGATGATATTGTCAGAAGCATTGCAGAGAATCGCGTTCTCGAGGGAATTGTAGACAACGTCGATGAGGAAATGCAGAGAATCTCCTCATTTGTAAAGACAGGCGCAGACCTCTACGCTTTTCTTGCAGACGCCGAAGAATACGAGGGCAGTCGCAGATACGGAGACGAAATCTACGCCATTAGAGAGCTTGCCGATGCAGGTGTTGTCGGCATCAAGTATCCTGCCGGAACTCTCCACGGCTTACCCGAGGGCGCAAGTTCTAATGCGTACAACTATGTATTATTTGACACGGACAATACCCGTATAGTTGAGAGGCGCAATCTCACGACAAGAGAGAACATACTTTACCAAGACAAACTCCTCGATGATATCGACAGCGTTCAGACCATCGACGACGCTGAGGCTGTTGCGAGAGAAGAATACGAAAGCGAGTTATCTGACTCCGACAAGCGGATAGCGGAGCAAGTCTTCGATATCGAGGAATCTCTTCCTTATGACTGGGAGAGTATATTCGAGAGCGCAGACGAAGACAGACTGCAGAGGGAGATCGCACTCGCCGACGCATTGCCGGATACAGAACTGTCTCTCGAGGATATTGACAGACTGCCTGCAGAACCGCAGGAGGAAGGCCTTATCAGAGGCGTTCAGAATCTCAAGTCGAGTTACAGCCTCTTCGTTGAAGGCAACGCCCCCGATATCCTCTATGAAGGGACGGACAGTCAGAAGGATGCACTCTTCAAATCTTCCATTAAGGATGAGAATACACTGAGGCAGTATCTTGCAATCATGGGAGAGGCGTATCTGTACGATACTACTACGACAAACCGGATCTACGAGGACCACTTTAATCCGCAGTGGAACAGATGGGAATCGACGCCGGCGACAATACCGTACATAGACGACGCTTACAGACAGACTCTGCACGACAGGCTCACAGCACAGCTCTCAGACAGAGGCCTCGGCGGGGCGATGAAGGCAGCCCTAAATAACAGTGCGATGAGTGATTCTGTTATAAAGAAAGTTCAGAAAGAGCTCTCTGATAACGCACGCTTCTACCGCAATATCCTTGCGCTTCTTATGAAGAGGGCAGACATGCTCCCCGATTCTCTTATCACAGAGGTCAAAGGACTCGATATACCATCACGCGAAGTTCTCGATATTGCAAGCGTTACTGAGTTTGCGGAGCTCGCGAAGAAAGTAAACAACGAGAGACTGAGACAGAAGATCCTTAACGGCACAGCCAAGTTCGGAAACGACGAAGACCAGAAGAAGTACAAAGAGCTTGTTTCTTACACCAAGGAGCTCGACAAAGATATCAAAGAGAAGACGAAAGAGATCGAGTCCCTAGAGAAGAAAGGAGAAGAATACGAGAAGAGAGTGCAGAATCTCGAAGAGCTCAATAAAGAGCGAGCTTCCATTCTTCTTGACGCCGAGGAGATATTCTCAGTCCTTTCTGACACTTTTATCCCCGAGAGTGAAAAGAGAGAATACAGGCAGCAGCTTACAGAAGAGTATTCAGACCTCAGACAGAAGTATGATCTTCTGAGCCCCGCGAGGGAGCGCGATTACCAGGACGCCAAGACGCAGGAGCAGAGAAGCAAGAAGGTCAAGGACGGCAGCCATTACAGGGACGCCAAGGCCGGAGGCCATGCAGGATGGAGGCAGCAGGAGAGAGGCGCAAGATACGGCACTGAGGCATGGGTCAAAGAGATAACGGAAACCTATAGCGACATCAAGGACCGTATCGACACCGAGTACAACAAGAACAAGAGCAGAAGCTACAGCAAGGTAGCCAAGGAAGTCATTGAAGGAATCAGAGACGAGGTGAAGAGCGAGCTCGACAGCGCAAGGGTTAAGCTCATCGAGAACTCCGCGAGGTCACTTGTTCTTAATTCTAACAAAATCTACTCGACGCTCTCCGCGATGAAATCTATTGCAGACGGCACAGGCGTCGTGATGCCTAAAATCGACGTCGAGGCGTTGAGGGCAGCAGAGAAAGAGCTTACAGATTTACAGAAGAAGGCCGAGAAACAGAGTCGTCAAATCGAGAACCTCAAGGACAAGCACGAACAGGAGATTTACGATACCAAGACTATCGAGAGATGGAAAGCTGCGAAGGATAAGCAGGCAACCATCGAAAGATACGAGAAGGAGATTTACGACGCTCGAACTGAAGAGAGATGGAAGGCAGCCAAAGAGAAGCAGGCTATCTTTGAGAAGCAGGAAGAGGATGCAAGAAACCAAGCATACGTCGTCAAGCGTCAAATCGAGAACCTCAAGGACAAGCACGAACAGGAGATTAAGGACCTCAAAGAAGAGCAGAGGCGCAAGGAAAAGGAAAAGCGCGCATACCAGGCTATTCGAGAAGAGAAGAAGAAGATAGCGTCGTATATTATGAGGCCAGTCTCTCTCGCAAGCGTCGACTACTCCAAAGCAAGAGAGATACAAGCTATTCAAGCTCTCATTGATCCGGAGTTCAGAAGGGAATGGGTATACGATATCAAAGCCGATCCAGAGCAGAATACCGGTTACGCTACAATGACAGTAGCGCAGGCTAAGAGCTATCTCAATTCTCTCTCAGACGCGGCACGCATCGACCTCTTCTCCTACATGCCTCAAGACCTTATCGAGAGACTTACAGAGCAGAGAAAGCCTCTTAATGACTGGACTATAGCAGAACTTCAGACTATGGCAACAGCAGTCGAAGGACTCAAGAGCGAGGGCAAGGCAATTCTCCAGGCAAAGAAGGACGTAAGAAACGCGCAGGCGAGAGTTATCAAAAGAGCAATCCTCAGTGCTGTCGGAGGAGATTTTTCCAAGAGAGACAGCTCTCTTCCATCGTCTACAAAGAGAATGGAAGAAGGAACAGGGTTTAAAGCAAGGCTACACAGTATCATGTTCCGTACGCGCCGTATGCAGGAGCTTGCGCAACTCCTCGACGGAGGATACGGCAACAAAGGAGCCGCATACCGCCTGCTTGTAGAAGAAAAGAGATGGCATCAGGACAATGAGGCAAAGGCGATCGAGAAGAGGTACAAGACTGTCGAAGGTTTTGCCAATACGAAGAATATCGACAATATGATTGATCGCGTCGAGGTTGACCTGGGGAGAGGCGTAAAACAGGAGTTTACAGTTGATCAGCTCGCCTACGCGTGGTTGAGCCAGTATGACGAAGAGAATAAGGCTGCCGTCATGTACGGCTCCCTTATGACAGAAGGGGAGAAGGGTACAGTCGAGAGCAAGAGTAAAGATATAAACATTCTGACAGGCGAGAGCGAGACAACAAGAGAATGGCTGCTCGAAAGGAGCGAGCTCATACAGGATGATGAAGAGTTCATGCAGGTAGCACGCGAGAGATACGACGCTCTAATTAAGGCAGCAGAGAAAGAGCTTACGGAGCGCAATCTCTGGGACCTCGTGAACGCAATCAATGCAGACTTTAACAACGACGACAACACAAGAAGATTAGACGCTGCATCAATTGAATATTTCAACATGCCGCTTGACGGCAAAGAGAATTACTTGCCCATCAAACGTATGGCGATGACAGGTGAGAATCTCGAGAACGCTACAGCAGACTCGGTATTCAATCTCAATGCCAACAAGGTGACGAGAGATCCTGCCAAGGGATTTCTTATCGAAAGAGTTGATATCGCCCCGCGCCATCAGAAGCAGGTTGATATGTCTCTTCTCGGAGTGTGGCAGAACAGCGTTAAGGAGCAGGAACACCTTATCGAGTTCGCAGGATACATTAAGAAACTCAGAAGCGTTTTCGAGTCCCAGAAGTCGTCAGAAGTAGAGAGAGAGGTCAATAGAAAATGGTCGCCGGCTTTGATGAGAGAAGTCAAAGAGTACATCGAGCTTGTTGCTAACCCTGATGGCAACACAAAGAAGGATCCGACTAACGAGTTCTTCAAGACATTCCGCGGGAGAACAGGAGCGGCGTATCTCGGATGGAAAACATCCGGAATTGTCCTGCAGGCCATCACGTCTCCTGCATCCGCATTCAGCGAGCTTAAGCCTTGGGAAGTATTCGCAGCATATGGTCAGATCGGAGCTCATCCGATAGAGACAATCAACACTATCAATGAGAAGTCTCAGATGATGAAGAACAGGACGATGAACCAGATCGTCGATGAAGCATTGCAGAGGCGCAATCAATGGACACAGAGCAAAGCATCGAGGAGGCTCAACAAGTTCGAAGAAGTCGGGCAGATAGGCCTCACTCTTGTTGACCGGTATGCCGTCGCGGGGCCATGGCTTGCTATGTACGAGAGAACGCTCAGAGAGAGCGAGAAGCTCGGACTGGATACGGCAACAAGTGAGACGAGAGCCGTACGGAGAGCAGATGAGTTCATCCTTCGTACGCAACCGGTCGGAGATCCGACAGAGCTTGCCTCCTTCTTCAGGACAAAGAGTGAAGCGGCTAAGACAGTCCTGCAGTTCCAGACCTCTCTCAATGTCGTGTGGAACAATCTCACGGCAAACACTATAGGATTCGCACGGCAGAAGAAGTTCGCGTCGCTTATCGGCAACATCGTCGGCTATGCTGTTGCAGGCGTGATACTCGGACTCGTTCAGAGCGGATATGACGATGATGACGACGCTAAAGATAAAGCGCTCAAAACAGTCTATTGGAGTCTCTCGCAAGGCGTCGGCAGTATACCGGCGGCAGGATCCGCGATAGACAGCCTCTCGAAGTTTCTCATAACGGGGGACTACGACTGGTATATAAACAAGGGCATATCGATATCACCTATCTTCGACAAGAGCGTACAGGCGTTAGTTGCCGCAGGAGGTGGAGACGGATGGAAGGCTCTATCGAGGAGCGCCGAGGCAATCGGCATTGGTATGGGATTACCGGTAAGCGGAGCAAAGGAGCTATGGCAAGTCGTAAGTCAGAAGAATCCGGGAGCTCTTGTCGGCCGTGATTGATATAGAAACTATATAGAAGGAGACGTTAAGAAGAAAAATGGTAAGCGAAACAATGCCTAAGAAAGTGTATGACGTGTCAGCGAGTACGACTCCGCTATCGACCGGATACGCTCTCGATTTTCTGGTCGCCGCGCTTGAAGAGCTGAAGCTCTACACAACTGACAGCGAAGGTGATCATCTTGTAGACAGCGCAAACTACGCTGTCACATCAGACGTAGAATCAGTTGTCGCTACTCTCGTGACCTTCAGCACGACATACACGTTCCCCGAAGGGACGAAGAAACTCACTCTTACGAGAGAGGTCGCTGTCGTACAGGAGATTAACCTCGTTGAAGGCATGAAGATTTCCGCAGAGACTCTCGAGGCGGGACTCGACAACAATTGCCGTATTTCTCTCATGCTTGCAGAACAGCTGAAAAGGGCACCTAAGATGAGCATCTCATCAGACGAGGACGCTCCGGTTTTTCCCGACAGCTCGGATAGGGCCGGCAAGATGCTTGCGTTCGATGAAGATGGTCAGCTCGCGCCGGTTCTCACGACGGATATTGAGCAGAAGCTTGCAGAAGCTCTCGCGGCCGAAGAGAAAACAATCCAGTATACGAGCTATGCTGAGCAGTATTCACAGGCGGCAATATCTGCCGCAAATCATGCAGCAGAATCTGCGTTTACCTGCACAGCTAAAGCGGAGAGCGCGGAGGCGAGTGCAACGAGCGCCATGGAGTATGCAAGCAACGCGATGGAGCTCGCTCAGAGTGCACAGCTTCTTGCAGGGCAGGCAAAGGAGAGTGCGACCAATGCAGCGACAAGTGAGGCTAATGCAAAGACGGCCGAAACGGCTGCATCAACCTCCGCAACGAACGCCAAGGCATCGGAGACGAATGCCAAGACATCCGAAAACAATGCGAAGAGCTCTGAAACCACCGCCAAGACATCGGAGACAAAAGCAGCCGCTTCAGCTACTCAGACGAGCTCGGACAAGGCTTCCGTCTCTTCGATGAAGTCAGACGTCTCGAGCATGAAGGACGACGTCTCATCCATGAAGTCGGATATTTCAGCGATGAAGACGAGTGTTGAGGCAACAGCGGGACAGGTAGCTACAGACAAGAGCGACGTGTCCTCTATGAAGACAGAGGTTGAGACTATGAAGACGGACGTTGCAACGATGAAGAGCGACGTCACGGCTCTTGTTGACAACGTGGCAGCTATCACAGTAGTCGACGGAATGGTCAATATCACATACACAACGGATTAAGATAAGGAGAGAAAAAATGGGAACAGTAACGAAGCCAATTATGCTTAACGAGACAGGGCAAACGATGAAGTTTGCCATCTCACAAGTAGCTGGGGCGCTAAGTGAAGAGAAATCGAGTGCAGCATTGCAAAACCTCGAGATAGCCTCTCTCGGCGCAGGGAAGAGTCTCACGCTCACTAACGGCACATCGACGCTCTTAGCAGAGGGCTCGGCAGTATCAGAAGCGAGGACTAAGCTCATCATCAGCAATGAGAGCGACATCCGCATTCTCTTGCAGCCGGAGACTACGACAACGCCGAAGGTCGGACTGCCAGTCGAGGCACATCAGACTATCGTGCTCTCTTTCCCGAGCGGTAACACGACGGCAGTCTGCGGCAGAAGTACAGGCTACTCTGCTGATATCACGGTATGGGAGGTGTAAGAGATGGAGAGACATAACTACACATTCGGACACACACAAGAGGGCAACATCTACACTGTCACATGGTACGACAACGAAACTACAGTCGTATGCTCTGCGGAGTACACTATTGTCGCAGACAGTGCAGAGGACCTAGATAGCGCAATCACACTTAACGCTCTTGCACTCAGGAGCGCCAACGCCCGCCTCTTCGTAGAGAGCGAGATGGAATCAATGGAGGTAATAGATGGCTAACTACACACTTGAGCAGATTGACCGCAAGAGACGGCACATCGAGAATCAGATAACACAGCTCGCCCTCAGAGGCTCGGGGCTTGTCCCGACAGCAGAAGACAAGGTAGAGATGCTTGTACTCGGAGAGGAGCTCTTCCGCATGTCAGACGGACGCAACGAGCTTATCTTCGACAAGGCAGGGCACCCGCATATCATGGTCAACTTCTTCTGCGACGAGAAGGCAAGACTTGACTACTTGTCAGCAAGCAACACGCTCTTCAACTCGGCAGATACATCTCTGCAGACTCCGCTCCATCCTGCTTTCATCATGGACGGCACCCCGATAAGAGGCTTCAGACTTGCGAAGTATCTCATGCCTCGCGTCAGTGGCGTCAACTACGTTGCGTCGCTCTACAATCTCTCGCCGGCATATGGTAGCGGAGGATTCTCTGCCTCAACGCAGGGCGCTATCGCAGCATGCTATGCGTCAAGCACATCGACAGTCAATCCCGACGGGGAAGAGGTACATCTCGAGACACTTGCAGAGAACTCGTATCTCTATATTATGGGAGCAAGACGCGCATTCGAGTGCCACGGCAACACGACCTATAACCGCTACCATGCTGACACAACAGAACAGGGCTCTCCGGCAGAGTATACTTACTCATCTAATAAGTCGACGCCTCAGACAAGGACCGGCACAGGGCCACTCGAGTGGTATCATGACGGAACGCCGTGGGGAGTGGCGGACCTCGTCGGCAATATGGCAGAGTGGTGCTCGGGCTTCCGTATCAAGAGCGGAGAGCTGCAGTTCCTGCCTAACAATGATGCAGGGAAGAGCGGTATCACGCCGACCGACCTCTCAGATACATCGACGCTCTGGAAGGCTCTCAAGGAAGACGGCTCATGGGTTGATGCTAACACTGACGCGGAGAGCTACAAGTACGACTATCTTGCAGATATCACATCCGGCAGGGCTGCATTCTGTCTCTGTAAGACGCTCGAGCATCAGCAGTCAGACGACAGCCCCTATGGCTTAGTCGCACTCAAGAGCATGACGGCAAGAGAAGGCACGACAGCGAACGCCTACCTCAGAGTAATGGGACTCTTTCCGCTCCTTGCGAACACTCCTGCAGGACAGGCTTATATGCGTAACACGAGCGGTGTTATCAAAGCGGTTCAGCGTGGCGGCGGCTGGCACTACAGCTCCTGTGCAGGCCTCGGGTCTACGTCTTGCGATTTTGGCTTGACTTATGCGACCCACGATATCGGCGCGCGTTCCGCTTCAAAAATAAGGTAAACTCTAAAAATCTTCTAAGGGGCAGGCATGAACACAGGCGAGCAGAGAGATAGCAGATTCTCAACTCCCAAGACGTTCAATCGGGAGGAGATACCGCTCGAGATTAAGCCGGAGGCAGGGTTAAAACTCCAGAACGCACTGCAGGACACGCTGGACTACTGGTACGTGTGTACGAGCGCTAAGGACGTTCCGAACTATCTCCGCTATTCAGTCTGCGAGCAGATAACCAACACCCTCGCTGAGTCGTCAGCGCTCATGTCGCGCTCCGTAGAACGATACAATTACAACAGGTACATGTCACGCCCCGAGAACAAGGACGCACCTAAGGTAGTCTACAAGGCATATGACATAGTACAGGACAGCCGACGAGCTGAGGATATGTTCACAAAGGCACTCTACATGATTAAGACACTCCAGAAGAGACCGTCTTTCAAGGCGCGCATGAGTGAGATATCCCGACTCGGAGGCATAACTAAGAGTCTGATGAGAGGGTGGCTCATCTATCTATCCGCCCACGGCGGAAGATGAAAACGTGGTCTACGGTTCAGCGTGGCGGCGGCTGGGACTACAGCTCCTTTGCAGGCCTCGGGTCTACGAATTGCAATAATGGCATGACTAATACGAGCAACAATATCAGCACGCGTTCCGCTTCTATGGAGACAAGTAAGAGAGTACATAGTTATCTATCATACCTCCTTAGAAGGATCGACTGTCGTACGAGAACACATAGTATCGAGCGCGGTAGAAGATATCCCTCTATGGCGCTCGACGCGACACTGCAAGGCTTATGAGAGACCTCTTATACGAGAAGGTGTATGACTATGACAACCTCTACGAGGCGTGGCTCGAGGTCGAGAAGGGGCGGAAGAATGAGATGCCCTTTCAACGCTGGAAAGCCGACTACGAGGATGTGATACTCATACACCTGCAGAATGAGCTCATACATCACACATACAAGCCCAGAAGCACACGAGAGTTCCTTGTCCGCGACCCTAAGCTCAGGGAGATATCAGAGCCGACGTACTACGACAGAATTGTGCATCACGCTCTCATGAGAGTTGTGCAGCCCTACTTCGAGAGATACTTCCATAGAGACTCCTTCGCATGCCTCCAGAACAAGGGGCCTCTCGCATGCTGCAAGTACTATCAGAGGCTCATCCGCAAGGCGCTCGGACGATGGGGCAGGGACTTCTATGTAGTAAGGCTTGACTTCAAGTCATTCTTCGCATCCATCGACAGAGACATTCTCAAGAAGAGGCTCGAGCGCATCTTCAATCCCGATCACTATCCCGACATCCTCTGGCTCTTCTCGCTCATCATCGATAGCTACGAGAAGGACGGTCTTCCGCTCGGTTTCCTGCCGAGCCAGCAACTCGCAAACCTCATCCTTACGCCTCTCGACTACTACATCACAGACACTCTCGGATATCCCCTGCATGTCAGATACATGGACGACAGCAGAGTGCTTGTACACACCAAGGAAGAGGCGAGAGAACTCTTATACAAGATAGACGCATTCGCTCTCGAGAGCACAGGACAGAGGCTCTCAGAGAAGAAGACTTACATCCAGCGCTGGAGAGGCAAGGACGCGTGGTGTGGATATGTAGTATGCCCGCATCACCTCGAGCCTAAGAAGTCGACAGTCGAGCGCTCGCTGAGGAGACTCAAGAAGAAGGAGAGAGACCTCAGAGAAGGCAAGATAACCGAGGAGCATCTCCGAGCAAGCTATGTGTCGTACTATGCGTATATGAGGCATACGGACAGGCCGGTCGAGCTGTCTCCGTAATCAAGCGCACATGACAATGCCTCAGAGCTGAGGTATCCTCATAGCAGGTCAGGTCAATCAATCATATATCTCGTTTAGAAAATGCAGATGAAAGTTTCTACAAGCGAACAGCAGGCTCAAGGGCAGAAACGGAAAGTCAGCAAGTGGAGATATTTTGAACTGCCTTCACATGTTGTCGTATTTGTGACCGCTCTTATCAAGTTATTTCTTCCGGACACTTTCAAGGCTGCAACAGAAGGGCTTGCGATGGATATCATCAATGCTTTTGACTACAGGTTAATCCCCTGGGTTTTTGTCCTCAACATCATCGGATACTGGGGAAAGCGTATGAATCTGCCGAAATGGGTTCCTCCCATGCCGTTACTTATTATGTTGTCCTCCTTCCTCATTTGCTGCGGATTCGGATGGGCACATACAGACGTTATAGGCGCAAAGGCAGTCTTTGTCGCTGTTGTCGAGTACGGCCTCGGCAACGGAGCAATAGTCGCTATGCTTGCGATCTTCGGCTACGACTCAGTTCATGCTTTCACAAAGAAGCGCGGACTGGCAAAAAGCGGGGCCGTAAGCGAAACAGGAGGCAAGGAGTAAGCTATGAAGAAAATTACGAAAAACAAGATTGTTACTTACGCTTGCTCGGCAGGAGGCGTCGCACTTCTTTGCGGACTGCTTTCCGGACTCGTCTTCCACTACCTTCCCGGGTACATCGTACTTTGGTCAGTTTTCGGAGCTAGTCTCGGAACATGTCTTGCGAGGGTTTTTCTGCATATCTATTTCAAAGATAACAGCGCCGAAATGTGGCAGGTGACTATCTACCACTTCATTGCCTCGGGAGCGCTTATCGGAATCATATATGCAGACACATGGGGACTCGTATCTCTTTTCGCTGCGATCCTTGTCGGAATGGGGCTCATGGCAGCCGCGTCGCGCTTCGTCAGATACCACGGCGGGACTCTGCTCATATACCACATCGAAAGAGAGATGCGCTACTTCCCGATCGGAGATAATCCGAACGAAGTCGAAGATGAAAACAGACCTCTCATCCCCTACGGAGAAGAGAAGCTGACGATCGCCGAAGCAGAAGCAAGAGGTTTTCAGAAAGAAGCGGACGAGGCAAGGGAACTCTTGTACATGATCTTTGGCATCGGAGACAAACTCAAGAAGACCGAACAGAAGGTCGAAACTACAGCAGAGGAGAAGTAATGAATGAAAAAATTAAGTGTATTTTTGGCGGTTTTATTGGTGGGCTCCTTCTGTGTCTGGGCTTTGCCTGGGGCAAAAAAAACAACAGAAGTGACAGTGCAGGAAACAGCAGCACAGCCGGAAACAGTTCAGACCTCATCCGAGCAGCCGGCTACATCACCGACAGCGTCAAGCGAGACGCAGATCGATTACTCGAGCTTACTCGAGACCTTAAAGAACAGTAATTTCATTATCGGGGCAGAGAAGATCGAAGACATCACGAACCAGGTAGAACTTGTCGTCGCCGGCATCGAGGCACAGAGATCCGTTATCGGATATCAGCAGTCTCAGATCGAAGCTCTCGAGAAGGCACAGAAACGCGCACGCTTCTTTGCAGACTTCGGAGTCGCCATCGGCTTCAAGGAAAAGGGCGTCACTTATGGAGCTACCGCAGACATGGGAGTCAAGTTCTCAAAGGGCTTCATGATTAAACTCGGCACAACGTACATGGTCGGAGAAATTAAGGACTTCGAAAACATGCAGTGGAATCTGCAGAACCTTATCTGCACCGCGACAATCGGCTGGGAGTGGTAATCCACTTTTCATAAAAGTAACCTCCGAGCACTCTTCTGTATCAATAGCGGGAGAGTGCTTTCTTTGCAGAAAAAAGACCGCCATCCGCGGAGATGGCAGCCAAGGGGGATTTACGGAATAACTTTTCAAAGTAATTGGAGAAGGCAGGACAGCACCTCTTTAAGCTGCCGCGCCCTCTCGATAAGTAACATTGACAGAGAGAGTATAGAGCCGGGAGGGCAGTTTTAACAGAGAAAAATGTCACCAATTTGTCACCTAACTGTCATCATGAGAAAAGCTAAAACGGCATCTAGAAGAAAGTAAACCGAAGTTTAGCAAGCTAGAAACGCCATTTTAGCCCTAGTAGATGGTTACAAGTCTGGCGCGAGTGGGAATCGAACCCACAAGGAGTTGCCTCCGGCAGATTTTGAGTCTACTGCGTCTACCAATTCCGCCATCACGCCGTAACGTGTTGATGTTAGCAGAAAGAAAAGTATTTGTGCAAGGAATCAACAACCCACGGGACAAGTCCCGGGGTATGTAAACGAAAGTGAGCATATCCTTGTTGATTAGCCT
>CAVACS010000003.1:0-34504 GCA_963587105.1 Anaerovoracaceae bacterium
CACGGCTTCTTTTTTAAATCCACCTTCGTTCGTATCTTGAATTGACAGAAGCTCTTTCTACAAGCTTCTTATCTTCTCTTCCCTTCGCTGATAAATCAAAAAAACAACGCACTCGTTATTTCCGCGTGCCTTAGTAATCTACTTTTTTTCACCCTCTCTTGTCAACAAGGATTGAAGATATTTTTTCAATTATTTTCTTCACTCTCATTCCCGTCGTCTTCGTCGACGAGGGCATTGACGACTTCCACCCATCCGTCACCGCTTGAGAGGGTTGTTATGAAACGTGGAAGAACTGAAAAGCCGTCCCGCCTCTCCTCGACGGTGTGCATGCCGATGCTGAAGGGTATGTAGTCGAAGAGCGGCTGGTCATTGAACGAGTCGCCGAGATAGATGCTGCGGGGAAGAAAGTCATTCTCGCTGAGCGAGAGGCATTTCTCCATGAAGAACTTCAGCGCCGACTTCTTGTCGTATGATCCGAACCATGCATTTATGTGTATGGAACTCTCCGCACTCGATGCACCGAAGAGATTGAGGATATTTCTCAGCGCCCGGATCTCGCTCTGTGTCATCATCGTCTTGTCGTATGCGATATCGAAGACGCGCGCACACTGGTCCGACGAAAAAGGATACGGCGAGGTATATTCTATGAGCTTATGTCTCTTCGTCATCACCTCATCCTTCTTTATAACGGGATTGATGATGCTCGAGATTCCCCCGTTGCTGTCATGGCAGAGCATCACAGCCCCGCTCTCGCAGATCACGGCATCGACGGGCCACTGCCTTATATAGCCGTCGCTCCAGCCCGTGCTTCCTCCGGTTACGAGGATGATCGTGCGTCCGCTCATCTTGAGGCGGTACATGGCATCGAGCACAAGAGGATAGAGCTTGCCGTTCTTCGTGATTGTATCGTCGACGTCGCTTATGACGTACTCTATGTTCTTCTTCTCCTCGTCTGTAAAACCGGGAAACGGAAGACCTGTTCCCTTCATCTCGTCATCCCCGAAAGAACGCCGCTTTTGAGTACACTTCTTATATATATTATAAAGCTCATCACTGATGCTGCGGCGGAGAGGGAGAAGAAGACGTAGAGAAGCGTCGAATAGACGGCGAGGTCTATCGTCGAGAACGTCTCGAGTGCAAGGTAGATGAAGCTCATGAGCGTCGTTAATGCATAGAGCACAGTCTTCGCCTTGCCGAAGATGTTTGCCGGCATTGCCTTTCCCGCATACTTTGCAAGAAGCATCCTTATAAAGAGGATGGAGAACTCCCTCCACATTATGAGGATAAATGCCCAGAGCGGCATTATCGAGAGGGAGAGGAATGTGACGAAGTACGTTATGTGTGTAAGCGTATCTGCAAAGGGATCCATAACCTTCCCCAGGTCGGTGACAAGTCCCCGCTTTCGTGCGATCTTTCCGTCGAGGAGGTCCGAGAGCTCCGCCACTATATAGATTATCAGCATGATGACCATTGCCGGCGCCTTGAGGGAGGTATACTCTCCGACTAGAAATACTATGAAGAACAGCGGAACGAGAACAAGTCTTGTCACTGTGAGTTTATTTGGTAGATTCATTATTCTTTTTCCTTATTCCGTCAAAGATATAACCGGGTGAACTTTTCTTCAAGATATCTCGTGAAGGGCTCTGCGGTAAGAGGTCTGCTGCAGACTCTCATGACAAGGTCCGCCGGCTGGTAGACTGCGCCCCAGTGCCAGATGTTTCTGTCGGCCCAGGATGTGATGAGGGAGAAGTTTCCCGCTTTGAGAGCCTCTCTGACATTCTTCTCTCCGCAGTCCTCATAGAGCTTTTCAAGGAACATGGCAGAGTAGAGATTGCCCAGGGCATATGTCGGGAAGTAGCCGAAGCTTCCGCCCGCCCAGTGGCTGTCCTGCAGGCATCCTTCGCTGTCGCTCTTCACTTCATAGCGGATTATCTCACGGCTGAGGCTGTTCCAGGCATCCGGAAGATCGGAGGGAGAGAGCGAGCCGCTGATGAGGGCTTTCTCAAGTCTGTAACGGAGGATTATGTGGAGCGTGTATGTAAGCTCGTCGGCATTGACACGGATTGCCGAAGGACGGGGATAGTTCAAAGCAGATACGAAAGCGTCCAGCGACACCTCCTCAAGCTGCGGCATACAGCTCTGGAGAGACGGATAGAAGTACTCCCAGAATTCGTGCGAGTGCCCCATCATGTTCTCCCAGAAGCGTGACTGGGATTCGTGGATTCCCATGCTTGTTCCCGCTGAAAGCGATGTGCCCCTTATCTCGCTGTTGAGAGCTGCATGCATCTCGTAGAGGGCGTGCCCGGCCTCATGGATTATCGAGAAGATCGGGTCGGTGACGCTTTCATCTGTGAATCTGTTCGATATCCTCACGTCGTCAGAGCCGAGCGTCGTCGTGAAGGGATGTGCGACAACTCCGATGGTGCCGCGGCTGAAATCGAAGCCCATCCTGGCGGCGACATGGGAGCAGAACTCCTCTTCCTTCTTTGCATCATAGGGAGCCGTGAGAAACGATGTATCGACACTCGTTTCTTCAAGTCTGTCCATTATCGAATGAATCGATTTTTCAAGAGGATCGAAAAGAGCATCGATTTTCTCCTCTGTCATACCCCTTTCATAGAGGTCGAGCAGCGTGTCATATGTGCCGTCACCTATACAGGAAGCCGTCTCTCTGTTGAGCTCGATTATCCTCTCCAGCGATGGCTGGAAAATCGAGTAGTCGTTCTTCTCTTTCGCCTCAAGCCATCTGCCGTGCGCCTTTGCAGTCGCTTGGCTCAGTTCCTTTACAAGACGGGAAGGCGTCTTCGAGCTGAACTCCGTCTCCCTCTTCCATTCCCTCACGAGTGCCTTGTCGGCATCAGAGAGACTCTCCGTATTGACGGAGTCGACAGCCTCCCTGAGACGCTCGTCAGTCCTGGTCTCATGTATGAGGAGTGCGATGAGCGACATCTGCTCAGCCCTCTCGTCCCCCGCCTTCTCCGGCATGACCGTCTCCATATCCCATGAGAGAATGCCGTTTATGTGGGAAAGCGTCGTTATGTATCTGTCCTTCTGCTTAAGGTAATCCAGTGCTTCTGTACTTGTCATTTTACCACCAAGAGGGGCATCCCGTACGGAACACCCCTCTTTATCCTGTCTTTTGTTTTAAATCTGTTCCTTCCTGTCGACTGTCTCGTGGACACTCTTTACGAAGTCATCGATGGGGAGGAAGTTCTCCTGTCTTCCGTTTCTGTATCTTACGGAGACAAGACCTCCGTCCCTTTCCTTCTCGCCGAGAATCAGCATGTAGGGAGTCTTCATCTTCTGGGCCTTTCTGATCTTTGCATTCATTCTGTCATCCGAAAGATCGACAGCAACTCTGAAGCCTTCTTCTCTGAGCCTCTTTTCGACGCTCCGAGCATATTCGTAAGCTGTCTCGCCGACAGGGATGATGGCGATCTGGTCGGGGCTGAGCCATGGCGGGAATGCACCGGCATAGTGTTCGATGAGAACGCCGAAGAATCTTTCGATGGACCCCAGAAGTGCTCTGTGGATCATGTACGGTCTCTTCTCGACGCCGTCTCTGTCGACGAATGTCATTCCGAAGCGCTCGGGGAGGTTGAAGTCGAACTGTACAGTCGAGAGCTGCCACTCCCTTCCGATTGCATCCTTGATCTTGAGGTCGATCTTCGGGCCGTAGAATGCTCCGCCGCCTTCGTCGATATCGTACTGGAGTCCTTCCTTCTCGACAGCCTTCTTCAATGCCTCCGTTGCGGCATCCCACTTCTCCACTTCGCCCACGCTCTTCTCGGGCTTTGTCGAGATATATGCATGAATGTCCTTGAAGCCGAAGGAATGAAGCATATGGAGCGAGAAACGCAGAACCTCCATGATCTCGTCATCCATCTGATCGGGTGTGACGAAGAGATGTGCATCGTCCTGTGTAAAGCCCCTTACTCTCATCAGGCCGTGCAGAGAGCCCGCCTTCTCATATCTGTAGACGGTGCCGAGCTCGGCCCAGCGGAACGGCAGATCACGGTAGCTGCGCTTGCTGTTCTGATAGATCATTATGTGGAACGGGCAGTTCATCGGCTTTACGTAGTAGTCAGTGTTGTCCATCTCCATGGGAGGATACATGCCGTCCTTGTAGAAGCCGAGATGTCCCGAGGTCTCCCAGAGCCAGCTCTTTCCGACATGCGGTGTATAGACCATCTCATAGCCGTTCTTGTAGTGTTCCTCTCTCCAGAACTGCTCGATGACCTGTCTCACCCTGGCTCCCCTGGGATGCCAGTAGACAAGGCCCGGGCCTGCTTCCTCATGCAGTGAGAAGAGATCGAGTTCCTTTCCGAGCTTTCTGTGGTCTCTCTTCTCGACATCGGCAAGGTGATCCATATAAGCCTTGAGGTCTGCCTTGCTCGCCCATGCCGTTCCGTAGATACGTGTGAGCATCTTGTTCTTCTCGCTTCCCCTCCAGTATGCACCGGCAATCGAGAGGAGCTTGAAGCCGTCTGCACAGAGTTCCTTTGTGTTGGAGACGTGCGGTCCGCGGCAGAGGTCGGTGAAAGCCCCCTGGCTGTAGATGGTGACTGTCTCTCCCTCGGGGATAGCATCCAGAAGCTCGAGTTTGTACTTCTGGTTCTTGAAGATCTCCCTCGCCTCTTCTCTTGAGACCTCCTTTCTCACGAAATCCCTGCCCTCGTTGATGATCTTTCTCATGTTCTTCGTGATTGTTTCCAGATCATCATCCGTCAGGGGGCGCGGAAGGTCGAAATCATAATAGAACCCGTTCTCGATCGACGGTCCGATGGCGATCTCGGCATCGGGGAACATCATGAGGACGGCCTCAGCCATGACGTGAGCCGTCGAATGACGCAGTGTGCTCAGATCAATTTCTTTTGCCATACCTTTTCTCTCCTATAAAAGTGAAGCCTTTACAGCCATCACCCTTACACTTCTTCCGTGCAAGGACGAAGCTGTAAAGGCTCCGCGGTTCCACCTTGCTTCCCTTTTTTACAAAAGGACGCTCTGAATGAAGTTGACGCCTGTCTTACGGCTCCCCATACTCGGTTTCCCTTTGAGGAGAGCGACTCCAGAGTGGTTTTCATCATCCGTCTCCGGGGCGTCTCACACCTGCCTTACGGCAGACCCCCCTCTCTATGGAGCATCAATGACTACTCGTCTCTTTCACGGTCGTTAGGTGAATGATATATACTTCGACTCAAGTAATCAAGTGCCGGCCTATTCGATGTAATCGATATAGGAGCCTCCCTGCCCGAACATCTTTCTCATCTTGACGGAAAGCACTGCAAATGATGTCGCGAGGTCCGTTCTCTGCATGACGACGTCAGAGGGGATCTTGAGATCCTTGGGCGCGAAGTTCCATATGCCCTTTATGCCGCACAGAACGAGAGTGTCCGCAACGCTCTGCGCACTTGATGCGGGAACGGTTATGACGGCAATCTTTATTCCTGATGACTCGATGAAACTCTTCAGCTCATCCATGGGTTTGACTGTGAGAGAGCCGACCTTTGTTCCGATCTTACCCGGGTCGTTGTCGAAGACCGCGACGATGCTGAGACCGTAGGCTGCAAAGCCTTCATACATGCTGATGGCCTTTCCGAGATTACCTACACCGACTATCAGGGCCTCTGTGGAGTTGTCCCATCCGAGGGAGCGTGTTATGTACTCGATAAGCTCCGTGACGATGAATCCGACCTTCGGCTTACCTTCGATTCCCGTATATGAGATATCCTTTCTGACCTGTATGGGCTTGAGCCCCAGCTCGTCGGCAAGGACTGTTGCGCTTACGTATTCCATACCCTCGCTCTGACACTGTCTGAGAATCCTCAGATAGGACGGAAACCTCTTGACGGTCGGGATCGGGACGATGATCTTCTCTTCCTCTGACATAAACTATTCCTCCAGTTTTTCCTTTACTTCCAGAAAAACATCTTCACTCGTGCTTGCACCGGCTGTAAGTCCGACTACAGAAAGAGAGTAGACCTCCCCGGGTATGTAAGCGGCATCGGGGATGAGAAAGCAGGGTTTTCCGCTTCCCCGGGCTATATCGAAAAGCTCACGGGTGTTGGCACTGCCCCTGTCCCCTACAACGACGAAGCCGTCCACAGAGGAGAAAAGCGATGTGACGGCATTCCGTCTCTCTCTGGAGGCCGCACAGATGCCGTTGAGCATATTGATACGGATCCCCATACTTTCCGCCTTCATGAGAAGTTCTTCTGAAAGTTTGGCAGAAAAAGTTGTCTGCACTACACAATTGTACTCAACTTTCGCCAACCTTTCAAAATCCTTTTCTGAAGAAATTACAGTGACGCCCTCCTCAGTGCTCCCGATAAGCGTATCGACCTCGCTGTGGCCGTGGTAGCCGAATATGAGAACGGGAAGGGATGATGAGCGCACGAGGCTCTGGCTCCTGGCGACGACAGGGCACGTCGCGTCGACTATGATGACCTTCCTCTCCTCCAGAATCCGCCTCTCGCTGTCCCTGATTCCGTGTGCCCGTATGACGACTACTGCTCCTTCCCCGGCGTCACGGGCATCGTTTATGACGACTGCGCCGTATTCATCGAACGGTCTGCATACCCGCGCATTATGTACAAGACTGCCGTAGAAACAGAGCTTCCTCTTCTCCCTCTCCGCCCCTCTGAGAGCCGAGGAGGCAAGAGTGACTGCCCTTTCCACTCCGCCGCAGAAACCGTGGGGGGATGCTGTCAGAACTTTCACTTCAGCGGACTCCTTTCCCGAACCGGAGGTCATACCGGTACAAATATACCCGTGGAAGCCCACGGGTAACAGATAGAGAGGAGGTCTCCTTATTTGACCTCTTCCTTATTTTCGGCAGCCTTTGCAGCCGGTTTCTCGACTACAGGAGCTTCTTCCTTCTTTTCTTCGACAGCGGGAGCTTCATCCTTTTTCTCCTCGACTGCGGGAGCCTCTTCCTTCTTCTTCTCGTCCTTCTTCGGAGCCGACTTCACACTGTCCTTGCTGACAACGGAGCTGATGGCCTCCTTGCTGAACTCGATTCTTGCACTGTCATCGACCTTGACGACGACCGTCTTGTCCTTGACTGTGATGATTGTGCCGTGGATACCGCCGATCGTGACGACTCTGTCGCCCTTCTTCATTGCCGCGATCATCTCCTTTGCTTCCTTGTCTCTCTTCTTCTGAGGTCTGTAGATAAGGAAATAGAAAATTGCAATGATTGCAACGAACATTATGATTGTTGATGTCATGCTGGCTGTCGATGAGCCCGATGATGCATCTGCTGACATAAGAATAAGTGAGTTCATAGATACCTCTCTTTTTAACTTCGTTTTACATTATCATAGTCTCTGAAGCGGGGTCAACCGAATAAAGACTCATGTATCAAAATACGCAAAAAAGGGAGAGGCCGGAGCTTCTCCCTGTCTGTCCGTTCTGTACGGATGGCTATCACATCATGCCCATGCCCGGGTTCTGAGCAGGAGCTGCCGGCTCGGGTGCGGGGATATCTGTGACGGAACACTCTGTCGTGAGGATGAGCGATGCAATAGATGCAGCGTTCTGAAGTGCGCTTCTCGTGACCTTGACAGGGTCGATGATTCCTGCTTCAACCATATTCACCCACTTCATGCTGTTGGCATCGAAGCCTACGCCCTTCTCGGCGCTCTTGCACTTGTCTGCGACGATTGCGCCGTCGACGCCTGCATTCTCGCTGATCTGTCTGATAGGCTCTTCAAGAGCACGTGTGACGATTCTGTAACCGACCTTCTCCTCTTCTGTCAGGCCGCTGATATCCTTTGCTTCGAGGACCTTGCTTGCCTGCACGAGTGCAACTCCGCCTCCGGGGATGACACCCTCTTCGATAGCTGCACGTGTAGAGGAAAGTGCATCTTCGACTCTGTGCTTCTTCTCCTTGAGTTCGACCTCTGTAGCCGCACCGACGTTGACGACTGCGACACCGCCGGCAAGCTTTGCAAGTCTCTCCTGGAGCTTCTCTCTGTCATAGTCGGAAGTGCTGTCAGCAATCTGAACCTTGAGCATTGCGATTCTGTCCTTGATATCCTCTGCAGAACCTGCGCCGTTGATGATAGTCGTGTTGTCCTTGTCGACAGTGACTCTCTTAGCCTTTCCGAGCATCGAGATGTCAGCATCCTCGAGCTTCATGCCGAGTTCCTCTGTGATGACCTGACCGCCTGTGAGAACTGCGATATCTTCAAGCATTGCCTTTCTTCTGTCACCGAAGCCGGGTGCCTTGACTGCAACTACATTCAGTGTGCCTCTGACAGCATTGAGAACGAGTGTTGCAAGAGCCTCGCCGTCGACATCCTCTGCGATCATGACAAGGGGCTTACCCGACTGTGCAACCTTCTCGAGAAGAGGAAGGAGTTCCTTCATGTTGGAAATCTTCTTGTCGTAGATGAGGATATAAGGATTGTCCATGACGCTTGTCATGGTGTCTCTGTTGTTGCAGAAGTAAGCTGAGAGGTATCCTCTGTCAAACTGCATACCTTCGACGAACTCGACTGTCGTCTCGATAGTCTTGCTCTCCTCGACTGTGATTACGCCGTCCTTGCCGACCTTGTCCATTGCATTTGCGATCTCGTCGCCGATAGTACGGTCGTTGTTGGCGGAGATGGATGCAACCTGTGCAATCTCCTCCTTGTCCTCGATCATCTTGGCCTCATCCTTGATGCATGCGACTGCATCAACCACTGCCTTGTCGATTCCTCTCTTGATGCCCATCGGGTTGACCCCTGCAGCAACGCTCTTCATACCTTCCTTGGTAATCGACCATGCAAGTACTGTAGCTGTTGTCGTGCCGTCACCAGCGACATCGTTGGTCTTGGTTGCAACTTCCTTCAAAAGCTGAGCGCCCATATTCTCGAACGGATCCTCGAGCTCGATCTCACGTGCGACGGAGACGCCGTCCTTCGTGACTGTCGGCGCACCGTATTTCTTGTCCAGAAGAACAAGTCTTCCCTTCGGACCGAGGGTTGTCATAACTGCCTTTGAAATCTTTTCAACACCGTTAACGAGAGACTTTCTTGCCTCTTCGTTGAACTGAAGCTGCTTTGCCATCTTTTTTATCTCCTAATTTATTTTCTTTATAAGAAGCGACTTTCGGTCGCCATAGTGTAAAATAAGCAGAAAGACGGAAATCGGCAAGTGCTGATGTATATTATTCGGAAAAGAGGTCGTCCAGAGTTACACCGCCCTGTATGATTTCAGAGTGGCTGTTAGAGAGATATCCGCTGACAGTAACAAGGGTGAAATGTATCCCCTTCTTCGTTCCGGTCTCTTCCAGAAGCCGGTTCCTTTTGTTCAAAAGGCTTTTCCTCGTCTTCCTTAGTCATCACATATTCCTTCCCGTCCGCCGACCATTTCACTTCGACGATGTTGATGATGTCGTCAGCCCTGTCGAGAAGAAGATCTATCTGAGCCCCGCCCTCTCCCTCCCAGGATGAGAACCAGCAGTATGCCCCGACAAACATTCCCGATATGAATAGTATTCCGGCGTCTTTACTTCATTGAGCCAGTCTCCGCTCGCGAGGGATTTCTGAAGGAAACGGAAGTGAAAGAGTGTCAGAGAATCTACAAGCTTGTAAACGGCGCCGTTGACTCTCTTTCCGAGAGGAATGTACTCAAAAATCAATGTTTTCACTAAGATTTTGAAAGAATAATAGTGTAAACATGCCTAAAATACGCAGTTTTCACTAAGATTATTAATAAATAATAGTGAAAACTTTGTATGACCGAGAAGGGGATGTCATCCTATCTTTATGCTGTATCTTATTTTAACTTTACCCCGACCCGTTCTTATGAGAGAAGGGAGACCGTCAGAGTGTTAAAGATGCGATAAGAAGGCTCAGAGAGAGAGCAAGAAAGCCCGATGTGAGATTGACCATATCGTTATCGAAGCCCCGGAGTCCCCTCACCCTCACATTCTTCACATCGCCGTCATATTCGTGCTCGGTGAGTTTTCCGTCGAGGGTTCTGAAGTGTTCCTGCACAGTCGCTCCGAGAACGGAGTCGATGAGAGACCCGAGAAATCCCGATCCAGATATCAAGAGCACATGCTGCCATGACGGATATATTACAAGTGCATGGAGGAGAGCCGTTATTACTGCGCCGCCGGCTCCGGCAAGAAGCCCCAGGACTGTCACTCCGCCGCTTATCCCCTTCGGAACACGTGTGAATGTCATTATCGATACAGGATCGTCCCTGCTCATTATCCCGAATGTGCTGGAGAATGTGTCGGCCACTGCTTCGGCGACCGACGCCGAAAAGCCGATGACGGCAATTGTACGGAAGGGAGCCGTGCGTGAGAGAAGGAGCGCGACCACAGCCGGAAGTCCGTTGGCGATGACCTGCATGAGATCCCTCTGGCTTCCTTTCTTCTCACGGCTGTTGTAGAAGCGCTTTATCTTCGAGAGAATCGAACATGAGACGAAGAAGAAGAGAAAGAGCGTGAATGCGGAGAAGCCTCCGAGATAGAGGACCATGAAGCCGAGCGTCACCGCTCCGAGAAGGCCGCTTCCCGTCAGCCATTTCTTCCATATGGCGACGACGGCTATGAGAAGAAGAACCCCTGTATATATAAGGATTACAGCCCAGAGAGGGAGAAGAGAGACCTTGTCATCCAGCTGTCCTATCAAACTCTGCATCAGATACCTGCCACTTTGATCCATTCTACAAGGAAAGCTGCGACAAGAGGAACAGACACATTGTCGACAGATGACGGAGAAAGATTCTCCACGAGTGTCATGACAAGGCCGACAGCAAGGGATCCCCATATTCCGGCGTTTCCGAAGAGAAGGACGAGGGAAGCTGCAACTACGGCCATCGCGGCACTTCCCTCGATGCTCTTGCGATACCTGCCGTAGACAGTGTAGCTGTGCCTGCCGCACATCGTGCCGACGACAGCCGCGGCGCCGTCCCCGCATCCCATTATGAGGACTGCCGAAATTGCACTCGATGGCGATATCAGGCCGAAGACTTCGAAAAGCACCACAGCAGTCACCGATACAGGATAGAGAACAAGCCCGATGTTCCTCTTCGGGTCCTTTATGCCGAGGGGGCCTATCATCCCCGAAAGCACGGCGAATGCGTTTATGAATATGAAAAGTATCGGGAGGGCGGGTCTCCAGAAGGCATCGTTAATACAGTATTCGCAGGGAATGATGATGAGGGAAGTCAGTATATGGATGAACTTCCTAACGTATTCGCTCTTCCATCCGGCATAGCGTGAAAGCAGAAAGCCGGCAAAAACCTCTGCCGTAACGTAGAGAAAACAAAGAATGCAAACAACCAGATCCGACATAATGACAGGAAAGCATCCTACCTGTTAATCCTTCTTTTCTCAATACATTCTCCTGTTCTTTCCATTTCTTTCCTGTGCATATACCAGACATCAGGAATGCAATAAAATTCATACAACGCACAAAAATAAAGGAATTACAGGAATCTGACAGGGTTGATTTGCATAAATATTATTATTACACTGTATGAAGATTGCATAAAAATGCAAAAGAAGGCGAAAAATGAAAGAAAGGAACAACAGATTATCAGCACTGAAGGAAATCATCAAAAATAACAGAATAGACAATCAGGATACCCTCCTCGAGCTATTGGAGAAGGAAGGCTACTCCGTCACGCAGGCAACTCTCTCGAGGGACCTCAAGATGCTCAAGGTCGGCAAGATATCCGACGGATGGTCGGGCTACTACTACGCCCTTCCCGACACCGACCTCATCAGCGAATCCGAGAAGAGCTACATACAGGATGTAAGAAGAGGAATCATCTCGATAGAGTTCAGCGGCAACTTCGGCGTCATCAAGACACGCCCGGGACACGCAAACAGCGTCGGCTTTGCACTCGACGTCCTTGCACTTCCCGAAATTCTGGGCTCCCTTGCCGGGGACGATACGATCTTTCTCATCCTCAGGGAGGGAATGACGAAGGAGGATCTCCTCGAGTCATTCAATTCCCGCATTCCCGAGATCAAGGACTGACAAACAAACTATCAGGCCTTTATAATCCATAAGAAGCCGTCTATAATCAGATTATCTGAAAAAAGGAATGGAAATCATGGAATACTACAATCTCACATCTATGCCGGCATTCTCGAAACTCAAGAACGGCGAAAAGGTATCTATCCGTGAACTTCTCTCGAAGGAGAGAATCGAAAAGTCGAACATAAAGCTCGGCGGGGGACTTACATACAACTGGGCTGCAATGCCTGTCGACGACAGGATCGTACGCGGTCTGCAGAAGCTTGCCGACGAGATGGAGGTCATCGACAAATACAAGGCCCTTCTCTCGGGAGAGAGAATGAACACCGGAGAAAACCGCCTCGTACTCCATCAGCTGACACGCGGCAATGTTCTCAAGGCAGAAGTATATGCCGACGGCGAAAACAAGGAGGAGTTCTACAAAGGGGAACTCAACAAGATAAAGGACTTCTCGACAAAGGTCAGAAACGGCTCGATCAAAGGATCGACGGGAAAGAAGTTCAAGACGATCTGCCAGATCGGAATCGGAGGCTCTGACCTGGGACCGAGAGCTCTCTACCTCGCACTCAAAGGCTGGGCGGCGGGAAACAAGGTGAAGACGCTCGAAGGCCGCTTCATATCGAACGTCGACCCCGATGATGCAGCTTCCGCAATCGAGGGCCTCGACCTTGAGACGACACTCTTCGTTCTCGTATCGAAGAGCGGGACGACACAGGAGACGCTGACGAACAGAGATCTCGTATTGAGCGTGCTCTCATCTTCTCCCATCGAAGGCTTCGAAGCATCCAGACACATGGTCGCCGTCACAAGCAAGACAAGCCCCCTCAGTCAGGACAAGTCCCTCCTTCAGTCATTCTTCATCGACGACTACATCGGAGGAAGATACTCCTCGACATCGGCTGTCGGCGGCGTCGTGCTCTCGCTCTGCTACGGCTACGCTGCATTCGCATCGCTTTTAAAGGGAGCTCACGAGGAAGACAGGCTTGCTCTGGGAAAGAACATCAGGAAGAACGGTGCTCTCATGGATGCCCTCATCGGCCTCTACCTGAGAAACATCCTCTCCTATCCTTCTACTGCGATACTGCCCTATTCACAGGCGCTCTCACGCTTCCCGGCACACCTCCAGCAGCTCGACATGGAATCCAACGGAAAGCATGTCAACAGATTCGGAGAGGCAGTCAACTATCCCACGGGCCCCGTCATCTTCGGAGAGCCGGGAACAAACGGGCAGCACAGCTTCTATCAGCTTCTGCATCAGGGAACAGACATCGTACCTCTGCAGTTCATCGGCTTCAGGGAGAACCAGAGGGGACTCGATCTGGTGACAGACGGCTCGACAAGCCAGGCAAAGCTCAACGCAAACCTCGCGGCGCAGATCGTCGCATTTGCACTTGGAAAGGATGACGAGAACCCGAACAAGGAGTTTGCAGGAGAAAGACCCTCGTCCCTCATCTACGGCGAGAGGCTCACACCGGCATCTCTCGGTGCCCTTCTTGCACACTACGAGAACAAGGTCATGTTCCAGGGCTTCCTGTGGAACCTCAACTCCTTTGACCAGGAGGGTGTCCAGCTTGGCAAGAAGCTTGCAAAGAAGGTGCTTTCGGGCTGTGACGGAGACGAAGTGCTCCTCGCATTCAGCAGCCTTCTTAAATAAAATAAAGAAAAAAACGAAGAAGTCCCTTCCCCCGACGGAAGGGATTTTCATAAACTGAGGAAGTATGATCAGACAGGGTTTCGACAGCAGAAAATACATTGAAGAACAGACAAGATACATCCTTGAACGGGTGAATTCGAGAAAGGGAAGACTATATATCGAATGCGGAGGCAAGCTTCTCTATGACCTCCACGCCTCACGGGTCCTCCCCGGCTTCGACCCCAACAACAAGATGGCGGTGCTCCAGGTGCTGAAGGAGCACCTCGACATCATCATCTGCATCTACGCCGGTGATATTGAGAAAAGAAAGATGAGGGGCGACTTCGGCATCAGCTACGACGCCGATGTTCAGAAGATGATAGATGACTTTGCACGCTACGGCCTTAAATGCGACAAGGTCGTCATAACACGCTTCAACGGACAGGCGTCCGCAGTTCTGTTCAAGGAGAAGCTCGAGAGAATGGGTATCAAGGTATATACCCATCCGGCGACACCGGGCTACCCGGGAAACATAGATCTCGTCGTCTCCGAAGAAGGATACGGAAAGAACGAGTACATCCCCGTCGAAGCACCCGTCGTCATCGTCAACGCACCCGGCCCCGGAAGCGGAAAGCTCGCAACATGCCTCAGCCAGATGTATCATGAGGCAAAGAGGGGACAGAAGCCCCAGTATTCGAAGTATGAAACCTTCCCCATCTGGAACCTTCCCCTCGACCATCCCGTCAACATCGCGTACGAGGCTGCGACAGTCGACCTCGGGGACGTGAACCTCATCGACCACTTCCATCTCAATGCATATAACAAGGTTGCCGTGAACTACAACCGCGACCTCGAGGCCTTTCCCCTTCTGAAGAAGATCATCGAACGCATAAGCGGAGAGGAATGCCCTTACAAATCCCCGACGGACATGGGCGTCAACCGCTGCGGTTTCGGCATTACAGATGACGAGGCATGCAGAGAGGCGGGCCGCGAGGAGATAATCCGCCGCTACTTCAAGACGCTCACAGACTATGCCTCCGGCCTCTGCAGTGAAGATACCGTCACACGCATGAACTCCATTATGGACAAGGCACAGCTTACCGGAGAGATGCGCTCGGTCGTGCTCCCTGCAAGGGAGGAACTCAGAAGGGCAATAGAAAGTGGAAAGGGAAAGGACGGCACAGTATGTGCTGCAGCCATAGAGCTGGAGGACGGAAGGATTATCACGGCACATAACTCGATGGTGCTTCATGCTTCCTCCGCCCTGATCCTCAATGCCCTCAAGGTACTTGCAGGAATTGATAAGGAAAAGGAGATCATCAACAGTCGTGTCATCTCCTCGATAACGACGATGAAGAGGGATCTGCTCTCGGGAAAGGGCGTATCGCTCAACCTCGACGAGACACTCATCGCCCTTGCAATGTCGAGTGCCGACGACGAAGAGGCTGAAAGAGCGCTCAAGGAGCTGCCCCGCCTCAGAGGGGCCGAGGTGCACATGACGCACATCCCCTCTCCCGGCGACAGTTCGGGCTTGAGAAAGCTGGGAGTGCAGTTTACATCGGATCCTAAATATCCGGCAAAAAATGTTCTTTGATCCAATTACTTGCCACCGGGCAAAGTATATTAGACAATAAGCCTATGTCAGAAAGAAGAAACGACAGGAACGAGAGACTCTTCATAGAAGGATTCGGGAAATTCTTCTCCCTTAACCCGGAGTCTCTTACGCCTGATGAAATAAAAGACATGAACAATATGTCATACCCCAGAGGCGTCAAGAACAAGTATCTTGCACATACCCGCAAGCCCCTGAGTGTGACATCATATATAATCCCGGTCTCGGACGGAGGCTCGATTGCGGCCTATTATGTTCTCGACAGAAACCTTCTGGAGAAGGGTCCGCTTCCCCTTGTGATCTTCTTCCACGGAGGAGGATGGCTCCATGCCAACATGGATCTCTATCTCACGTATGTAAAGTATTTTGCATACAAAATGGAATCGGCAGTGCTCCTCGTCGATTACAGACTGGGGCAGAACTACCGTTTCCCGACGGCTGTCGAAGACTGCTACGACGCCGTACTCTGGGCAAGCGAAGGCGTGAAGTACTGGAAGGTCGACCCGGACCAGGTCTACCTCGCAGGGGACGGCTTCGGTGCAACGCTCGCAATAAGTGCGACAATGCTCCTGAGAGACAGAAAAGGCCCCGTCCCGCAGGGAAACCTGCTCTTCTATCCACTCACGGACGGAAGGCTCAGAACACAGTCGATGGAGACATACAGGGAGACTCCGGTTCTGACACAGAGAATGCTCAGCTGGTATATAAAGAACTACTCGAGAGAGACGAAGGACAGTCTTTCGCCTCTGATGAGCCCTCTCCTTTCAAACGATCTGACGCGCATGCCCCCGACACTCACGATTGCAGCAGGAATTGATCCTCTCCTCGACGACTCCGTTCTCTACACCGATGCTCTCCAGACAGAGGGAGTAAAGGCAAAGGTTCTTGTATGCAGAGATTCAATGCACGGCTTCATGCTCTTCAGACATGCAAAGGAAAGGCCGGCTGCAGAGAGTGCGGTGTGGCAGATGCTGCACGGACGCAACGTCGAGGCGATAGAACTTCTGAGCCCCTCGGAATTCAGGGATCTGAGAAGAAAACTCTGAAACACGGGCAGGAAAAAAAGGTAAACCCGTTCATTATGACCGAAAAAACAAGGGGGGTGAGGTCAGAGTATTTAATGGACAGGTTCACCTAACACCGAACACAATAAACAGCGAACTGCTTATCAAGAAAATGGTACGACTGACTGTGCCGTATGTTTAGCGGTTTTTTCAGATTTTACAATCTCCTTACCATGCTCTATGCTTTCTTATCCTTGACGATGGATGACTTTATGTTCATCAATAATATATGACAGGAGGATCCTTCTTATATGATAGCATTTCTTCTCATGCCGAGGACGATTCTCGTCCTGGCTGCGATAATCCCCGCCATCTTTCTCCTTGTGAAAATATATAAGGGAGACAGACTCGAGAGGGAGGATCCCGTCTTCATATTCATCCTCGTCGTCATGGGGATAATTTCGACAGCGGCGGCATCGATTCTCGAGGAAGCGGGATCCCTTGTACTCTCTCTCTTCTTCAACGGTACCGAAACACTCTACCAGGTACTCCTCTACTACATTGTCGTAGCCCTCAGCGAAGAGGGATCAAAATATGTTCTACTGAGAAAAAGAACATATCACAGCCGGGAATTCAACTGTCGCTATGACGCCGTCATCTATGCAGTTGCCGTCTCTTTAGGCTTCGCACTCTGGGAGAACATATTCTATGTATTCCGCTTCGGCCTGGGTACAGCTCTCACAAGAGCGCTCACTGCTATTCCCGGGCACTGTTCATTCGGCGTCTTCATGGGAGTCTGGTACGCCAGGGAGAAGGAGTGCGACCTCTACGGCGAAAAGGCGGGAATGTATTTATCACGCATTCTCTCCGTTCTTCTTCCTGTGCTCCTCCACGGAACATACGACTACCTTTGTTCGATCAATACTGAAGAGGGAGCCCTCTGTTTCCTCATCTTCATCATTGTAATGTTCCTCCTCTCCTTCCTCACAGTGAGAAAGAAGAGCAGAGACGACGGATATTTCTAGAAGAGCTTTCCGAGACGCGCATCGTCTGCGGCATCCTTTATCGAATAAAGAAGACGACCCTCCCTGTACTCCTCGAGCATCCCGGCGATGGCAATCTCGTCGTCAGAAAGGACGACGGGATAGAAATTGTTCGTAAAGACCGTCTCTCTCCCGAGCGTGACATGGGAGAGCGAGGGATAGTGGCTGCTCTTTCCACTATCACGATGGAATACGAACTCTTCACTTACCGGGTAGCCGTCCTTATCTATAAAAGTAACACCCTTCTCTGTCACTATGCCCCTCTCGCCTCTTATCTCGATACGGAGCGGAATAATGTAACTATGATACTGGTTCGACGAGAAGTCACATATGAAGACTTCGCCGCTTCTGAAGGTAACAGAGGTTATCTTACGCCTGTATTGCTCTGTCTCTCCGCTTCTGAGAAGTCCCGATCTGTCCCCTGTCCTGAGGCAATCGAAGCTGCTGTCGAGAAGCCTTTTCACCTCATCAATCTCCTTATCGGGGAAGACGGCCTTCATGACAGATGCCGCATGATGATTATGAAGGCCTGAAAGATAGAAATATGAAATCCGTCCGATTCTTTCTGCCGCCCTCATGACCGATGAATAGAATGGAGTATGAAGGTACTGCTCGAGAGTCCATCCCCTGATTCTACCGGCGCGTGAGAGCTCGGATTCGCTCAATGTAAGGAAGGACGTCTCCGTGATGATCTTCTCTCCCCTCTTCTCAAGGTATTCAAGAAGCGGCAGAAAGCCCTCCTTTCCCGAGGCGACTATGACGGCGTCATGTTCTTTCCGGAGCGCCTCATCAATGTCCGTCAGAGCATTCAGACCCTTCCCGACAAGCATCGCCCTCCTCTCTTCCGAATGCGTGTAGAGAGAAGAGATGACAAGAAGCGAGGGAAGAGCGGCGGCTATGCGGATATAGAAAAAGGCACGCCATCCTGTCCCGCAGAGGACAGCTTTCAATGCATCTTTCTCTACAGAGCCATCTTGAAATCTGTTTTCAATATCTTTCATCAGAAAAATTCTATTCGCCGCGGCATGGGCTGTAAAGACAATAAAAAACCCCACATGGCAAAAAGGAGGAAACCATACGTGGGGAACAAAAGGAGGTTACTAGAAACCGAACGATTATCATTTTCCGATTTCTGAATGAGAATATACAAACATTGAAAAAGAATGTAAACCGATTTTCTGATTTTTTTTGAAAAATTTTAAGTTTTGTTCTGTATTCTCTTGTTTAAGAAAGAATTATATAAATGAAAAACGGTATTGTCCTAATCCGGTTCCGCTTTTTCTCCATATCTTCGTCCTTTCCCGCCTTCTTCTTTCCTCCATGATGACAAAGCTGTATAAACGGCCCCTCGGACGACGGGGCCGTATGTCCTGTTTCTTTTTATGCAGTTCACCTGCCTTTTTCTCAGAAGCTCTCCGCACTGATGCAGGAATATCCCGGGGTGATGAACTGATCGAGACTCTTTCAAGCCATTTGCATGATTTACTCTGCGCCGAAAGACTCCTTGTTACTTTCGTCCTTTCCTCTCTTTTTATGCCCAGGGATCCTCCGCTTTCGGAATGCGGATACCGCTTAAAATGCTGGAATATTCCCAGAGGAACCATTCCCCGGTCGAAGCCTTCTCTCTGAGCTTCATGGGGCGTGGAGAATCCGCACCCGCTGTTTTGAGAAAGATGCGGAGATAGCCGGGCTCGACATCCTGCGCTCTGGGGTCCTGAAGCACATTCAGAACATAGGGCACAGCCGGCTGATAGCCGTTCTCCGGCGTCGCCCCCTCAAAATAAGAGAGAGGCAGATAGCTTTTGCCGCGAAGCCTGTCACGCAGGAACTGCTGATCGTAGGCTGTCATGGGCCGCGGACCTCGAAGAAGGTTCATCGCTGCCGTTCCCTCGTCCTTATCTTTGTCGAAGAGCGAGAGTGCACAAAGAAACATTGCCGCGATCTTTTCCGGCGTCCGTGCCTCTCCAAGAAGCTCTTCAAATTCCTGTAGGCTCTGCGGGATCTTCTGAATAGTAATTTGCATGTATCAACCCTCCTATGAAGCGTATTAATTGAGTCTCGGGACATATCGGAGACATGACAGAGAAATGAGAAATCCGTCAAACACTTCGCTTTGCTTATCCGATGCAATTCTTCTCATCTACTTCCGCCTCCTTTCCCTCTAGAGCTTATCATAACAGCCGGAAAGCTCTTTTGCCATCATTACTGCTTCCCGAAAGCAAACTTTTTTATGCTTTTTTAACTAAACGGGTTTTAAGTTCAATGTGCCGCTCTTTTTCAGGAAAGAACAGAAGGGTATTACCCTGATCCTCTACGCTTTGTCTCTATATCGTCGTCTTTCTGTACGTGAATGGAAGATGTATGAAAGGCCCCTCGGATGAGGGGACCTGATTCTTATTTCTTCTTTTTCCTGTAGTGGACATGCAGGAGCTCGTGTCCCTTCTCGTCGAGAAGACGCTCATAGAGGGATGCTACACTCGGATTGAGCTCGGAGTGCCTTATGCTCATCATCCTGTCGGCATCATAGAGCCCCTTTCCTCTCTCCTTCCTGACTTCGGAATGGACGAAGGGCTGTCCGCCGCCTGCGACACATCCGCCGGGGCATGCCATGATTTCGATGATGTCGAACTTCTCCCCGTCCTTGTGACGCTTGAGGAGCTTTTCCGCATTCATCAGCCCGGAGGCTACTCCGAGACGGAGTGCAACGCCGTCCTCTGTCGTGAGATCGAAGACCTTGACGCCATCGTTACCCCTTTCGCCGACCGCCGCGATCGAGAGAAGGGATGAACGGGACTTGTCGGAAATGACGTTTCTGAGTACAGCCTCAGTGACACCGCCGGTGACGCCGAAGATGACGCCGGCACCCGACGAGTAGTCATATGGATGGTCGACACTCTCACCCTCGATTTCATTCAGGAGGATCCCGGCCTCCCTGAACATATGCGTCAGTTCCTCAGTTGTGACGACAGCATCGACACAGGGCTCTCCGTTGCGGTCTCGGAATTCCTTTCTCTCCGCTTCGAACTTCTTTGCAGTACAGGGCATGATTGCGACACTGAAGAGCTTCTTTCCCTCATCCCGTCTCTCCTCCTTGATGACAGATGCGAACATCTCCATCGGGGAGCGGCATGTCGAGACATTATCAAGAAGCTCGGGGTGCTTCTTCTCGCAGTACTGGATCCATCCCGGACAGCAGGAGGTGATGATGGGAAGCTTCTTCCCGTCCTTCAGCCTCTCCAGGAACTCCCTGCTCTCCTCGATTACCGTGATATCTGCACCGAAGGATGTGTCATAGACTTCATCGAAGCCCATCTTTCTGAGAGCGGCGAAGATAAGCGGAGAGACATCCCTTCCGTCCTCGATACCTGCAAGGTTGCCCAGTGCAACTCTCACAGCAGGTGCAACCTGGACGACTGTCTTCGTGTTCTCATCAGAGATTGCATCCCACACTCTCTTTATATCGCTGCGCGGCATGATAGCACCCGTGGGGCATGCAACGGCACACTGGCCGCAGCCGACGCACGTGGTCTCGGAAAGAGGACGTCCGAATGCCGTGGAGATCACCATCTTGCTTCCGCGGTATGCGAAGTCGATTGCACCGACGTTCTGCACCTCGTGACATGTTCTGACACAGTCTCCGCAGAGGATGCACTTACCTGAATCGAATGTGATGCATGAAGAGGAATTGGTGACTCTGTTGTCATCTGCTCGGTTGGGGAACCTCACTCCCTCGATATTGAACCTCACGGCAAGGTCCTGAAGCTTGCAGGCCCTGTTGTTGACACAAGTCGTACAGTCCCTGCAGTGGTTGGCAAGAAGAAGTTCAAGAATGTTCTTCCTGTACTTTCTGAGCCTGGCAGTGTTGGTCTTAATCCTCATGCCGGCCTTCGGAGGAGTGGAACATGCCGTGAAGAGATTGCCCTTCTCGTCCTCGACCATGCACATTCTGCATGCGCCGTAGATCGAAAGGTCGGTATGATAGCAGAAGGTCGGAAGCTTGACGCCGGTCTTCCTTATTATCTGGAGCATGTTCTTTTCGCCTTCGATTGCTACGGGAGCTCCGTCTATATAGATAAAATCTGCACTCATCTCACTTCTCCTTTACCGCACCGAACTTACACGTGGTTATACAGGAACCGCACTTTATACACTTGTTCTGGTCAATGATGAACGGCTCCTTGATTCTGCCGCTGATGGCTCCGACAGGACACTTACGCGAACATGCGGAGCAGCCTCTGCACTCCGTCGGATCGATGTAGATTGTCTTGAGCTTCTGGCACTGACCTGCCGGACACTTCTTCTTGTAGACATGAGCCTCATACTCATCTCTGAAGTTCTTTATGGTACTCATGACAGGGTTAGGAGCCGACTTTCCGAGTCCGCAGAGAGCTGTATTGGAAATCGTATCGCTGAGCTCCTCGAGAAGTTCAATGTCCCCGTCCCGGCCGTTGCCGTCGACGATGCGTTCGAGTATCTCGAGCATCCTCTTCGTTCCTTCCCTGCACGGGACGCACTTACCGCATGATTCGTTCTGCGTGAAGTGCATGAAGAAGCGTGCGACTTCGACCATGCATGTGTGGCTGTCCATGACAACAAGACCGCCCGATCCTATCATGGCCCCGATCTTCTTGAGGTTGTCGAAATCGAGAGGAAGATCCAGCTGGTCCTTCGTGAGACATGCTCCGGAGGGACCTCCGATCTGGACTGCCTTGAACTCTCCATCGCCCCTCATGCCGCCGCCGATGTCGAAGATGATCTTACGCAGCGTAGTACCCATCGGAACCTCGATGAGACCTGTGTTCGTTATGTTACCCGTGAGTGCGAAGGCCTTCGTTCCCGGACTTGTCGCCGTACCTATCGTCAGATACCACTTTGCTCCCTTCGAGATGATCTGTGAAACTGTCGCGAATGTCTCGACGTTATTGAGTACAGTCGGAGAGTCGAAGAGACCGTGTTCGGTAGTACGGGGAGGCTTTACACGCGGGAATCCTCTCCTGCCTTCAATCGAAGCAGTGAGTGCGGAGCCCTCTCCGCATACGAATGCCCCGGCTCCCTTTGCAATGTGGATGCGGAAATTGAATCCGGAGGAGAGTATATTCTCTCCTAATAGTCCTGCCTCTTCTGCCTGCTCGATCGCCCTCTGGAGCCTCTTTACGGCCAGCGGGTACTCGGCTCTTACATATATGTATCCTTCTTCGGCACCTACGGCACGGCCGGCAATCATCATGCCTTCGATCATCCTGTGGGGGTCACCCTCCATGATGGATCTGTCCATGAATGCACCTGGGTCCCCTTCGTCGCCGTTGCAGACGACATATTTGTGCTCGCCCTTTGCCCTCTTGACCTGCTCCCACTTCTTTCCGGTGGGGAAGCCTCCGCCTCCGCGGCCTCTGAGAATCGAGGTGGACACCTCGCTGATAATCTCATCTCCGCTCATCTCGAAGAGGGCCTTTTCGAAGGCCTCGTAGCCTCCGATTGCAATATACTCGAGGATGCTGTCGGCATCGATTCTGCCGCAGTGCTCGAGCACGACTCTCGTCTGCTGCTTGTAGAAGGGAATCTCCTCCTGCTTGCGGTATGTCACACCGTTTATCGAGTAGCTGAGACGTTCGACGCATTCGCCCTTCTTCGCAGTCTTCTCGACAATCTCCTCGCAGTCCTCGGGTTTTACTTTTGTATAAAGCCAGCCTTCGGGCTCGATTCTCACAAGCGGTCCCATCTCACAGAAGCCGTGGCAGCCGCTCTTCTTGAGGCCGATCTCCTTCTCGTGGGGTTCCTTCTCGAGGGTGACTGAGACATAGAGTCCCTCCGCCTCCATAAGAGATTTCAGCCTCTCATATATCTTCAGCGATCCGCCTGCAACACAACCCGTGCCTCCGCAGACGATGATCTTCCTTGTCTGGTTTACATAGCCGCTTCTCATATCCTCCCGGAGAGAAGCAAGGTCTTCTCTTGTCACAAGCTTTGTCATTTTGCACCCTCCCTGACCTTCAGCGAGTAGATCACCTCCATCGCCTTGTCGGGCGTCATGGCGGGATGGACCTCGTCGTTGACCGTCATAACGGGTGCCAGACCGCATGCACCGAGACAGGAGACTGTCTCGATGGTGAACATCTGGTCATCCGTAGTCTTCTTCTTTTCATTGACGCCGAGTTCGGCCCTCACCCTTTCAAGGATCGGTACCGAGCCGCGCACATGACATGCCGTTCCGTCGCAGAACTTGATGACGTACTTGCCCTTCTTCTCGAGTGAGAAGTTCTCGTAGAACGTAGCGACGCTGTAGATGCGCGCTTCGCTCATGTCCAGCTTCTCTGCCAGGTAGGGGAATACCTCCTGCGGCAGATAGTGGAAATGTTCCTGGATAGTCTGAAGAATCGCAATGATGGAGGACTGACTTTCTCCACACTTCTGGAGAGCCTCCTCTACGATTGAATAGTCAAAGGTATCTGACATATGTTTCCTCTCTTACTGTCAACAGAATAGAGTTTACAGGAAAAAGAGAGGTAAATGATAGAATTTTTTGAACGAATTGTTACATTTTTATCGATATTCCGGTCAGCGGAACACCTTCTTGAGATCCATCGACGGCTCGTTCCATCCCGATCGCACGGCTTCCTGGATAAGATCGCTGCGCATTGCACCGTGCATCATCATGATGAATGCATAGTATGATGCCTCACTGTAGCAGAAGAGGTCGTAGCCGCTCTTGTAGATGCAGTCGGGTCTTATCGCACGGGATACGTATCTGATTGACTCAAGATAATCCTCGAGGTCGATGTAACCCTCCTTTATGAGCGGCATCACATTCTTCGGCCTCTCGACCTTGATCTCGAAGGCGAAGTCGTCGTCGAAGAAGATATCCATATAGATGGAGTAGCAGAAGGGAGCGCCCTTCTTTCGCCCGTTCTGGGCCGTGCAGCGCTGGCCCTTGAAACGCTTCTTGAAATCGGGACGGGGCTTTCCCTCTGCTATGAGGACGTCCTTGATCTCCAGGAAGCGGCAGAGCTCGTCGCACCAGTCGAATTCCTTGTCGCCGGTCTTCTCATAGAGCAGTGACGGCAGGCCCGGGAGCTCGGAGAGCTTCATCTTCTTTCCGTTGATCTCGACGCCGCTCTTCCTCACTTTCTCCGTCTCCTTCATCACCTTCTCCTGCGCTTCCTTGTAGGTGATTGTCGGGGAGAGCATCATCGTCATCGGAATGGACGGGAAGTAATCATAGTTCTGCTCGGCAATGTCCTGGAGGTTGAAAATATAATCAGTCTCTATAGGATTGTCGAAGACCGAGCCGCATGCTGCGAGGGCATCCTCCATCGTCGGGAAGATCTCTCTCTGCTCCTCCTCATCCATCGTGAATGCAGTGGAGAAGACATAGCCGGGTAGTCCGAATGCCCGGCATATTATATAACTGAGGGCCCCCAGCGAGACTGTGTCGGGGACAAGAATCCACCGCTCGATGTGGCCGTTCTCGATATTGGCATACTCCCTCAGGTCCTCCTTCTCGTGTTCGTCCAGAGACATGAAGTCAAAGGAGAGCTTGAGCGGTATTATGTCATAGACGGGGTTGGATGATGTACAGTACTTATCAATCAGGGCCAGATCCAGATCGAGCTTTTTTTTCTTGTTTCCCATTATTACTCCTGGTTTTTCATGCTTATGGGCTGACGTGTATTCTCGAGAACATCTCTCCAGAGTGCTCCCTCGGTGTTCACATGGTTGCGCTTTGCAACTGCAGCGGCAATCGGAATATAGACGAAGCGGTTGTTCACCGAAGATGCGATGCACTTCGTCTTGCCTGCCATTGCGGCATGGACGGCATGTGCTCCGAGTCGCGCACAGTATATCGAATCATAGCTGTTGGCGGGAGTCGATCTGATGATGTACGAGGGATCGATGTATTTTACCGATACGGGGATTCCCTCCTCCTTGAAATAATCCTTTATCTTCTGTTTGAGGAATGTTCCTATATCCTGATAGAGCAGGTTGCCGCCGGCATCCCTCTCTCCTGTCGGAGGAATGAGATCCGTTCCCGCGCCCTCTGCAACGAGGATGACTGCGTGTCCACGGTCGAGCATCCTCTTCTTGAGGTGTGCCAGAAGGCCGTTCTTGCCGTCGAGGTCGAAGGGGTTCTCCGGAATGAGGCAGAAGTTGACGTCGCTCTGTGCCAGTGACGTATGGGCCGCGATGAAGCCCGACTCTCTTCCCATGACCTTCACAAGGCCTATGCCGTTGTATGCACTCTTTGCTTCGACGTGTGCTCCTCTTACCGCAGGTACTGCAGAAGCCACGGCTGTGTCGAAACCGAATGATGTATCTATGAACGAGAGGTCGTTGTCGATTGTCTTAGGAACTCCGACGACTGCGATCTTGAGGTCTCTCTTTCCGATCTCCTCGCTGATGGCCGCCGCACCCTTGAGTGTGCCGTCACCTCCGATGGTGATCAGGATGTTGATATTCTCGCGCTCGAGTGTATCGACAATCTGTTCGACTTCCTTGCCGCCTCCGCGCGCCGAACCGAGGATCGTGCCGCCCTTCTCCTGGATTTCGTCCACGACATCGGGATTGAGTTCGATCATCGGCCATGGTGAATCTGCAAGAAGTCCCAGATATCCGAAAGGAATACCGGAGATTCTGCGTACCCCGTATCTGTACCAGAAACATCTGACTACGCTTCTGATGACGTTATTGAGACCGGGACATATACCGCCGCAGGTGCAGATCGCGGCATGAACACGTTTGGGATTGAAATAAATCTTCTTCCTGGGACCTGCAAGCTCCAGGAGGTCAACCTCCTCACCGCCGCCCTGAGGCTTATGGTCTATGTCGAGAAAGATCTTGTCGCTGTCCTCGACGTAGTCAGCCTGACCGTCGCCGGGATGAACCGACATCTGTATCGGGGAGAGGATCTTCGCTTCTCCGATCGTCTCAATGTTGAATGTCCGCTTTGTCACTTTCTTCCTCCTTTAAAAGGAAAGCTAACTCTTCTTTGTATCTATTATACTCCACAAGAGCGGCTTTTTTGGCTTTTTCCTGAAAAATTCTGTAGAGGTCCATGTAACGTCTGGCAAACGGTGTCAGTTCAACCCCTTCTCTCGAGGCCCCGCCTCTCTTACGGGAAACGAAGGGACGTCCGACCTCCTTCTCGAGCTTCTTCAGCATATTGTACGCCTTGGAGTACGAGAGATTCATCTTCATGCTTGCAGCTCTGAGCGACTGCTCCTCTCCGATGTTCTCAAGAAGCCACAGGACTCCGATTCCCATGAACTTCTCACCGCTGTCATCGACAAGATAGAGTTTGGTATCTAGCTCCACTTCTCCTCGGCCCCCCTGTACACAAGATCGACAAGGTCGTCTATCTTTTCCTTCTCGACAGAGCAGAATGCAAGCCTTAGAGTCTTATGCATTATGTTGATCGCCCCTATCTGATACTTCTCCAGAAGATGCACTCTCAATTCCTCGGCATCATGCCCGTTCGTGCTGAAGGCCATGAAGTAGCCGGAGTTGAAGGGATAGGCTGTAAGCGCCCTGCTCTCTGAGTGTCTTTCGACTGCTTTCTTCATCAGGACATATCTCTCGTTCATCTTGTCGAAAAGATACTTCTTGTCCTTCTCGTAGTTCACGCCGTCCCTCATCGCCCTGAGAAGCAGGGACTGCCCGGGTCTGTCGCAGTTGGAGACGGTGCATCTTATTGCTCCGAGAGTCTTCTTCTCGAGAGCTTCAAGGGCCTTGTCGTCCATCCCCTTCCCGCCGTATGTCAGAAATCCTATTCTGAAGCCCCAGACCATCTCCTCCTTCGTCGCCGCATCGCCCTTGACTGCAAGGATGTTCTCGTGAGCATCACAGAGGAACGCAAAGAGGCTCTCCTTCTCCGTCTCCTCCTCGTAGAAGAGGCCGTAGTAGGCATCGTCCGAGATGACGAGGATCTTCTTTCCTGTATCTGCAACTTCCTTCACAGCCATTACTATATCTTCAGCTTCCTTCTTTGAGGGGGAATAGCCCGTGGGATTGTTGGGGAAGTTGAGAATGAGGCGTGCGCTCCCGCCCTTTGTCTCAAGGAGGGCCTTCTTCATTCCTTCGGTGTTGAAGCCGCCGCCGGAGAACATCGGAAATGTTTTCAGCTTCCCGCCGCCGTAGTTCTCGAAGATAAGCTCGTAGTTGTCCCAGAAGAGATCGGGGCATACGATTTCGTCACCCTTGTCGACGAACATGAAGGCCAGCAGTGATATCGAATGAGTGAGACCTCCCGTGACAAGTGATCCGCTTGTCTTCTTTCCCCTGAGAGTCGGATTCTTCTCCTCCATCCTCTCCTTCCAGAGAGCTCTCAGCTCCTTATCCCCGCCGCCCGGGGCATATGAGAAGATCTCCGTCTTTTTGAGGGAGCCCGGAACAAAGCTTGAGTAGATGTCGCTGAGACAGAACGGCTCACCGTTATCTGTTGCAAGGCCCACAGTCGCATTGTAGCGCTTTGCCTTTCCCGCAGCCTCTGCAGACTGCGCGACTATCCCCTTGGGAAAATAGATTCCCCTTCCCCTCTCCGAGAGCAGTGCTTCTGCCGCCGTACCCTTCAGAGCCTGGTTGAGTTCGAGTGCCAGTTCGTTCATATTGCCTCCGCTTAAGAAAAAATATTAGGAACAAGAATATTTAATAGTTGCCCGCTTTGCTACCGGATAATTCAATTTTTTCAAAAAAGATATCCCTGTCCGTCGACGTCGGGGTCCGTTTTCTTCCCCTCCTGTCCCAGAAGAGATAAGAATTCCTCCTCGCTGACGATCTTCACGCCGTTTCTGACGGCATCGGCCATCTTGCCTCCTCCCCCTTTCCCTGCAAGAAGGTGTGTAGTCCTGCCTGTAACGGAGCTCACTGTTCTGCCGCCCCGCTTCTCCACCTCGTCCATCGCCTTAGACCGCGGGTTGAAATGCTCGAACGAGCCCGTGACGCACCATACCTCGCCGGCAAAGATCTGCGCCAGGTCCTCTTCGTCCTTCCTGTCCATGTCGAGGGAGAAATGGAGGCCGTGTGATCTGAGAGAGAGAACCATCTTCATAAAGTTCCCGTCCCTGAATGTCCTTATGATATTCTGAGCCGTCTCCTCTCCCATCCCCTTGATCGAGGTGAAAGCCGTACTGTCGCCGGCGACTGCCTTCTCGATTATCCTGTCAATGCTGTCGAAGCCTCCCGAGATCAGGATCTCGGCACTCTTCTTTCCGATTTCGGGAATGCCGAGAGATGCAAGCACAGTCCTGTAGGGCTGTTCCTTCGACTTCGCGACGCTCTCTATTATCGCATCAACTGTCTTCTCCCCGATGCCGGGACCGATGGCCGCTCTGTAATCTGCGGTATATATATCCTCGACATCCCTGAGGATATTCATCTCATAGAGGACATCGATGGTCTTCGGACCGAGGGTTTCGATATCCATCTGGTCGCGCGAGGAGAAGAAGGAGAGTCTCCCCTTCGCCTGGTCGGGGCAGTTGTAGTTGGGACAGAAGAGATGTGCGCCCTTCTTCACGAGAGGGGTCTTGCAGCAGGGACAGAAGGAAGGAAGACGGTACGTGGTGTTGCCATCCTCGTTCTTCTCGATGACCTCCTCTACAGCGGGAATGACATCGCCGCGCTTTGTAATCGAGACGGTGTCGCCTATGCTGAGCTCGAGCTCGTCTATGTACTCCTGGTTATGGAGTGTCGCCCTCCTCACCGTCGAGCCGCCGATATGTACAGCTTCAATCTCGGCAACAGGTGTTATCCTCCCCGTCCGGCCGACCTGGCATGTTATTCCCTTCAGCTTCGACTGCGCACGCGGGGACTCGAACTTGTATGCAATCGCCCACCGCGGATGGTGAACGGTGTAGCCGAACTTCTCCCTGACGCCGAGCTCGTTGATCTTGAAGACAAGACCATCTATCTCATGGTCAAGAGTGGGCCTCTTCTCCGTCATGAGCTCTATGTACTCCGAAAGGGAAGAGAAGCTGTATGCCCTTCCCTCCCCCAGGCCTGCGTCCGCAAGGCCCTTCTCTGCCTCTTCGACTGTGCGTGCGATATATGCAAAGTCCGGGTTGATACGGAAGCCCAGATCCCTGAGCTTTTTAAGAATGTGGAGATGGTCGGAAGGAGTCAGACTCTGGTCGCTCCAGAAGCCTTCATAGCAGTACATGTCGAGTGGCACCCGTGCCGCCTCGCTGCTCTTCTGCCGCCTTACGGTTCCGGCAGCAAGATTACGGGGATTGGCAGCTCTCTCATCCTCGGAAAGCATGCTGTTCACCCTCTCGAAGTCGGCCTTCGGAAGATATACCTCTCCTCTGACGGCAAGGTCGATCTTTTCGGGAAGCTCAAGGGGGATGGACGGGATTGTGACGATGTTGGGAGTGACATCATTCCCGACAGCCCCGTTACCGCGGGTCACCGCACGGGTAAGGATTCCGTCCTCGTAGTAGAGCACCATCGATATTCCGTCGATCTTCTCCTCGGCCACGAAGCTCAGCTCCCCGCCCTCCTTTTCGATGGAACGCGAGAAGAACGAGAGGACCTCATCCTTCGAATAGGCCTTGTCGAGCGAGAGTACGGGAATAGAGTGTTCCACTTCCGGAAAGTCGGCAGTGAGGTCGGAGCCCACACGTCTTGTCGGAGAAGAGGGAGACGCATACTCCGGATGCTCCTTCTCAAGGCTTATCAAAGTGTCCGTGAGTCTGTCGTATTCACTGTCCGAGACGAGGGATTTCCCTTCCTTATAATATGTATCCTGATAAAGCCGCAGCCTTTCTGTCAGGCTCTGCATCTCTTCTTTTATATCCATGGGGATATATTAGCATAGATTCGGCTTTATTCTGAACAGTTCAATAACCTTTCTTTCAGATACCTCAGAACCAGTCGCAGTCACCGCTGATGTCGCTCTCGTCAATCCAGATGTCGAGATTGTCATTTATCGTCTCAAGAACGTATTCAAGACACACTTCATCGGCTTTCTTGTAAGCATACATGCTCTTGTAGAACTTCTTGATGCTCACTGCTCTTTGAGAAGAAAGTATACATGATGACGGCAGCGTGATAAACAGAAAGCAGACGATACTGACAAAAATGACATTCTTCTTCTCTCTCTCGCGCGCCTCAACTTTTATTGCACTTGATTTATAAGAAGTGTTATCTTATTTCCATGGCAGATCGCAAGAATTTCTCAAGATACAACATGAGATGCGGCATGGTGCTGAGATCACAAACGGCAGACGTCTCTCTAGACGGCTTCGAGCTGCCGTCCCTCGATAACAGGTTCCTCGTTCTGAAGGCTGAAGATATCCCCGGAGAGAACGCTATGTACATCATGGGAACGAAGATTCCCCTTCTCGCAGACGGGTACATCTCATATGTAGGACAGCCTCTTCTGGTCCTTTTCGGACCCGACTATGAAAGCACCGAGCTTGCACTTGAAAAGGTGAAGGTTCTCACCTCCCCCGTCAGGGATGACACAGTAAGATCTGATGCCGAGGCTCCGGACCCGCTTTTCTTCAGCTGGGGACTCGACAACGAGGACGAGACGGAGAAAGAGAAGCAGAGTCTCAGGAAAGTCGAATCAAATCTGAATATAATTCCCGAAGATATAAAGAGCTATGTGCGCTATGACGTACTGTCGTGGGTTGAAAACAACGGCTCAATACACACACAGTGCCCGACTCAGTGGGCCGATCTCGTGAAAAAAAGCGTGGCAGGTGCGACCGGGAGAAATGCAGAGAGCATAGTCGTCCACAGCGAAAAGTATCTCTCGCGCTATGACGAGTTCCTCCTCACCCCCGCCCTCTTTGCCGCCTACACATCTATTGCCGTGGAGAAGTTCAAACTCCCCTGTGAGATGAGACCGGAGAGCTGGTCGAAGAGAACCAGCTTCGACTTCTCACTCACGACATGGCTTGATGCAGAGAGCAGGCCCAAGCATGAGGAGATAACAATCACCGTCGACCAGGGAGCATTTGCCATCAACGGAAAGGAGGTCCAGCGTCAGCTTATGGCCGCCCTTATTCCGAAGTACAATCTTGATTCCTTCAAGGTCCTCATAAGGACCGTGCTCTCCGACAGAAGACCGACACTCTTTGCAGGCTCTGCTGTCTATTCGGCCGCCGTATCGGCTGTGAGCATGCACTCCTCGAGGCTTGCATCCAGAACACTCACGACGCCCCTCAGGTTCGCACTCATCACAAACAGGGAGACAACGAAGTTCACAGACTGGGCTCCGAAGCACGACATAACGGATCTCAATGAAAGAATGAAGAGTGTCGCCGAGGCATCGGACTACGAGAGGAAGTGGTCGGCGGCGTCACTGCACTCGGGAGTCTTCGGTCTCCAGGGCTATCTCTACGGAATCGGGCTCTCGTCAGGGCTCTCGGTATCGGGATTCTCGACATCGTTTGCAAAGGAGAACCAGTTCCAGGCCCAGATTTCATATACGCAGAAGAAGAACATCGCAGTATCGGGAAGCATCCCTTACTCGATATCACAGGACAAGACGCTCAGGGACCTCATATCGCAGTACTTCGTCAAGAGCGATGCCGGCGACAGCATCCTCTTTCTGGAGAACTATCCGAAGGCTCCGGACAGCGGTCCCGATGTTCTCTCGTCATATCAGACAATATTCCTTACCCAGCTCATGAAAGCGGCGTCGAAGCTTGCCTCGCTGATGGACAACGGGCCGGTGGACCTGAAATTCAATTCGCAGAATCTCGCACTCCCGTGTGAGTTCGAATACTCCGGCTACGGTGCATCTGTCTGCGAGATAACAATCCCGAAGGTCTCCCTCGTACCGGTAGCGAAGAGGCTCTGGATAGACATGGCCCTCGCACTTCCCTACTCGAAGGGGGCACAGCAGAAGATAAAGACGATAGCGACCGAAACTCTGTCAACCCTCGGAGCAGAGCTCTCGGATACATTCTCCATCGGAATCAGACTCTCGAGCGAGAAGAAGGAGACTACGGTTTATTCGTCACTCGAGAACACGACGAGGTTCCTCGTCACATCGGCATACATCACGGCCCTCTGGCAGGCCCTCGGCGAGAAGAGCGCTCTCTCTGTTCCTCTCGACGCCGTCAGACTTGAGAAATACATATCGGGAGGAAAGGACAAGTGAAGATAGACTGTACAGTGGACGGAAAGACACTCACTCTCTCCCTCAACTCCAACAAACCTCTTTCCCTCATACTCCAGGAGAACCTGGATGTACAGACGCTCTCCTCACACTGCAGGGGAAAGCTCTGCGGACTGTGTGCAGTCCTCATCGACGGCAGGGCGGAACTGTCATGCATGGTTCCGGCCTTCGAGCTCAGAGGAAAGAACATCACGACATTCGATCAGTTCCAGAAGACGAGGAACATGAAGGACATAGCGAAGGCCTATGAGATGCTGGGAGTCGAGCCCTGTCAGGACTGCTATGCATCACGCTCCATCATCTTCGAGAGCATACTCAATTCCGGAGAGACCAGCCCCTCCGAGATAAAGCGTATCCTCAGCGCCGTCAGATGCTCGTGCATGGAGAGCGATGACGAAGTCAATATCGTCATGAAGGCCATGGAAATAAGGAGAAAGAGAAATGTACGAAGGTCTTAACTCCCCCTCAATCCACATTCCGGCAACCCTCTCCGAATACAGCCAGACTGCACTGCGCTACCCTAATGCAAAGATCTGGGCGGGCGGAACCGCGATAATGAGCAGGGACAGGAACTATCCCTCCCGCGAGACCAACCCGGAGGTCGTCTACCTCGATTCAATCGAGGAACTCAAGAAGATATCGAGAAACGACAGGATGATAGAGGTCGGCTCGATGGTATCTCTCAACTCCGTTCTCAAGGATCACAGGATATTCATCCCCCAGATTCTCATCGAGAATATCGAGGCCATCGGAAGTCCGCTGCTCACGGCAAGGGCGACTATCGGCGGCGCAATAGCGACGACAGCACCGATGACGACGCTCCCCGGCACCCTCATCACCCTCGGCGCCAACGCCGAAGTGAGGACGCTCAAGCGCAAGATGGTCAAATCGAAATGGACCCCTATATCACAGCTGGTGAACGTCCTCAAGAACGGCCAGATATCACTGCCGGCGAGAGCTGTGATCACAAGAGTGAGAGTTCTTCTCGCCTCCTCTGACTACTCCTACTTCAGGGAGGAGGGAAGCTATGTCGACGACATCGACAACACCGTCGCCGTCGCATTCACGGCATCGGAAGGTCAGGAGACTCTGATCAACCCCCATATCGCGATAACATTCCCGATGCAGGGCATCGTCTACTCCAAGGACCTCGATAACGTCCTCACGCAGCTGCACTTCCCCCTCACGGGACAGGACCTGGGCCAGTTCCTGCAGATTACGTACACCTTCGTGAACTCCGTAACTCCCTCCATCACAAGGCTCCAGAAGGCAAGGCTGAACTATATCATCGAAGACCTGATGAACAACATCAACACTAAGGTTCTGGCTCCGGCTCCTTTCGAGGGCGACCAGAAGGAAGGTATTAATTGAGCAACTTTGTACACCTGCACAACCATACGGACTTCTCGCTCCTGGACGGTGCGGCATCGATTCCGAAATATATAGCGAAATGCAAGGAAACGGGGATGAAGGCCCTCGCCATAACGGACCACGGCAACATGTACGGGGCCGTCACATTCTACAAGGAATGCCGGGCCGCCGGCATCAACCCCCTTGTCGGATGCGAGTTCTACTACACCCATGACCGCCGTGTCAAGGACAGCACCTCCAAGTATTTCCACCTTATCCTCATCGCAATGTCGGACAAGGGCTACCACAATCTCATGGAGCTGAACTCCATCGCATGGAAGGAAGGTTACTACTACAAGCCCAGGATCGACGACGAGGCTCTTTCATCACACAGCGAGGATCTCATCTGCCTCTCGGCCTGCCTTGCCGGCGAGATACCGCGTCTCATCATCCAGAACAACATCGAGGAGGCGAAGAGGAGAATCGGATGGTTCAAATCGGTATTCGGTGACCGCTACTACCTCGAGCTCCAGGACCACGGACTGGATGAGGACAAGATTGTTCTGAAGACACTGCCCGTACTTGCAAAGGAGATGGACGTCCCGCTTGTATGCACGAACGACATCCACTACATCGAAAAGTCAGACTCCAATGCCCACGACACGCTCATATGCATCGGAACGCAGGCGAAGAAGACCGACAAGGAAAGATTGAGATACAAGGAAGGAGAGTTCTACTTCCGAACCCCCGA
>CAVACS010000004.1:0-34481 GCA_963587105.1 Anaerovoracaceae bacterium
ATTAAAGAAATGATTGATACAGTAGTTCTCTTTCTCATTTTTCTGTTCTCCTGGATGAAGATTAACAGTCGAACCTTGAAGTAATCTTGAAAAGAAGAGAAAGTTTGAAAAAATCAGGCGAGGGTCTTTTCTGCAAAGCCGCAGAAGGATGTGAACTCGCCTCTGAGGCCCCCGATGCCTTCCTTCTCCCAGACTCGGGCAAGATAGAGCATCCCGCACATGCATGCGAACTTTTCGTAGTAGTTTCCGCAGATTGAATCATAGAGAAGCTTCTTCTGCTTATCTCTCTCGGTCTCGGCGAGGGCCTCCCTCATCCTTTTCTTCGAGGATGCGTAGACGTCTTCAAGTTCCTTCGAGTGCCAGTCGACCTTGTCGATACTGCACGAGCGGTATGAGATGAGATGGGCAAAGCCCTCGTTGAACGTGTACGCGTCAAGCTTCTCGATATAACTGCTGCTTCTCAGCGCCTCATCGGCCCGGGGATTGTAGTATGAGATGAGGCAGTGCGTGAACTCATGCGTCAGTACATTCCGGATATTCTTCTCGATACCGGGAAACGAGAGATATTTTCTCCAGCATACAAGGTCGAATACGATGTGTGTCGTCCCGTCGGGAGAGAGCGTGTTCACGGCGTCATACGGCTCGGGAAAACCGACGATGAGATCCACAGAAAGATCCTTCTCCTCCCAGGAAGGAAAGAGTGCATCCCATAATGGGCGGTTCACGGGTGTGAATGAGGAGAGCGCGGAAGAGAAGAGCTCTCTCAGCTTTCTCACACCGCGCTTTTCGTCATCGTCCCCCTTCGGAAGAGTAAAGATATTCTTCCCCTCGTCCATATCGAGGGATGAGGAGGAGTAGAACCATTCATCTCTGAAATGTCCGGCATCCTCCCCTCTGATGTATGCGTCTGCAATTCTGCTGTCCACTCTGATCATATGCTTTCTGCCTTATCGGCCCCACTCTATTCAAACTTATACACCCGGTCAATAGAGCAGAACCTGACTTGTCACAGAGTGAGTTATCAAATACAAAAGCCTCGGAAGAAATGCATGCACTATCAAGCCATCACCGATGAGAGACAAAGAGGAGTCACACATGGCGGCGCCGGAGAACAAGAATGCTCGATTCATCAATTTCACTTGCGTTTTGTCAGATGTTTTACTGTTTATTTAGTTGCGTTTTATCAGAAGTTTTTGTAGAATTTACTTGCGTATTATACTTAATAACATATTACATAAGGAGTTGTTTAGATGGAATTGAAACGTAAGATTTATCAGGAACTTCTGGAATGGAAGGAGAAAGACAACGGACGCACTTCGATTCTTATAGAAGGGGTGCGCAGAGTCGGAAAGAGCACCATAGCCGAAGCTTTCGGAAAGAACGAGTATAAGTCCTACGTAATCATCGATTTTGCAGAAGGCGGCAACAGCAGAATCAGGAAAAGCCTCGAGGACAACCTCTCAAACCTTGATGTACTTTTTCAGGATATATCCGTAGAAACAGGAGTCAGACTCTATGAACGCGATACGCTGATAATCTTTGATGAAGTTCAGAAGTTTCCGCGTGCAAGGGAGGCGACAAAGTACCTTGTCAAGGATGGGAGATACGACTGGCTTATAACAGGCTCACTCATATCTATAAAAGAGAATGTGGAGAATATCACAATCCCGTCGGAAGAGCGGAAACTCAGGATGCATCCCCTCGATTTCGAGGAATTTCTCTGGGCAGCCGGAGAGGAGATGCTTGCCGGGTATATACGAAAATGCTACAGGCAATCAGAGGCTCTTGAAGATGCCTTCCACAAAAAGGCGATGCGCCTTTTCAGGGAATATCTTCTTGTCGGAGGAATGCCGCAGAGTGTCACAGCGTATTTCGAATCTTCAAGGAGTTTCGATGCGGCGGACAGAACAAAGAGGATGATTCTCGAGATGTACCGTGACGACATAAAGAAAGCGGCGAGGAAATACAGAAGCAGGGTTTCTGCAGTCTTTGAACATATTCCATCAACCCTGTCTTCCCATGAGAAGAAGCTTGTCATAAACGATATCGAACGTGGAGGAACCTTCTCCCTTTACGACGACCCTCTTTTCTGGCTCGGTGATGCCATGCTCTGCAATCTCTGTTACAAGTGCAACGATCCCTCCGTGGGATTCGCCCTCAATCTCAACGAGAGTGCAGTCAAACCCTATCTTGTAGATACGGGGCTGCTCGTCAGCCTGACATTCAGCGAAAATGAGCTGATGAGCAATGAGCTCTACAGAGAGATTCTGAACGACAGACTTTCAATCAACGAAGGAATGTTCTACGAAAACGTGATCGCCCAGATGCTTGTCGCCTCAGGACGCCGGCTCTTCTTCTACAGCCACTACGACCGTGAGAGCCGACACAATGACATGGAGGTGGATTTCCTCCTCTCATCAGAAAGCAAGGTGAATTTCCGTATATATCCAGTCGAGGTGAAATCCTCTTCAAGATACTCGACGGTTTCTCTCGAACGTTTCAGGGAGCATTTCAGAAACAGGATCGGCAAAAGCATCATCATACATCCGAAGAACTACTCAGAGTGCTCTGCTCTTACGAAATATCCTCCGTATATGATCTTCTGCTTCTCAGCAGAATAGGCGCTGAAGATGAAAGATGCTCTCCCCGAGTACACACTTTTTCATATCCTGGACAGTATTGATTATATAATTACTTCATATAAAACGAATTATTCTTGAGACTCTGCTTTTTCTCCTCTTCCCGGGCAAAGCACTTGTCATTATTTTTTACTTCAGCTAGACTCTCCCTACTCGTCAGAGGGCAGGTCGTTCGGAGAAACGACAGCCGGATAAGACGCAGGTTGAAATACCTGTTTCTTATCCGGCTTTTTTTGTTTGGAAAGGAGAAACACAGATGGAAAATCTTCTGGAAGAAAAGGTCAAACCGCTTTACCTGAGGTATCTGTCGGCAGCGTTCGGCAGTGCACTCATCTCATCGATCTACGGCGTTGTCGACATGGCGATGGTCGGGCAGTACCAGGGGCCGGACGGAACTGCGGCCCTCGCTGTCGTCGCTCCTGTATGGAATGTCATATACAGTCTCGGACTCCTTACCGGAATAGGGGGAAGCGTCATATTCTCCCTCAAGAAGGGAATGAACAGAGACGGAAGAAAGGGAAACGGAAACCAGTATTTTACATCCTCACTCATCCTCTCCGTCTTCCTCGCCGTACTCTCAACAGCCGCCGTCTTTCTCTTCGAGGATCAGATTCTGACATTCTTCGGCGCAGACGAGAGCCTCTTGTATCTTGCCGGGAATTACCTCAGACCGATAAAGTACGTCTTCCCTGTATTCCTCTTCAACCAGATGCTTGCATCATTCCTGCGTAACGACAACAATCCGTCGCTTGCAGCCACGGCAGTCCTTGCAGGAGGTATCTTCAACGTATTCGGTGACTGGTTCTTCGTCTTCCCCTGCGACATGGGAATGTACGGCGCCGGACTTGCAACTGCAGCCGGCAGCGTGATAAGCCTCATCATAATGCTTACGCACTTCTTCAATAAGAAATGCACGCTCAGACTCGAAAGGCCTTCCCGGACGCTCCATCAGGCATCCAGGATTGTCGTAACGGGATTCTCAACATTCTTCATCGACGTTGCGATGGGTATTCTGACGATTCTCTTCAACCGGCAGATCATGCGCTATCTCGGCCCGTCCGCCCTCGCTGTCTACGGCCCGGTCATCAACGTAAGCACGTTCGTCCAGTGCTCGGCCTACTCCGTGGGGCAGGCTTCGCAGCCTATAATATCTACAGCATACGGCGCAGGAAGGAACGACAGAATAAAGGAGACGCTGAAGTACAGCCTTATAACGGCGTTCATCTTCGCCGCCTTCTGGACTACACTCAGCGAGTCTGTCCCCAACCTTTATATAAGGATATTCATGAACCCTAACGATGAAATACTCACCATAGCACCGGCAATCATCCGCACCTACGCCCTCTCGTTCGTGCTTCTGCCCTTCAACATCTACTCGACATACTACTTCCAGGCGATCATGAAAAGCAGGGTTTCAATGACGGTCTCTGTAATGCGGGGTCTTGTGATAAGCGGCGTTCTGATCCTCACACTGCCCCTCCTTCTCCCGGCCTCCTCTATCTGGCTCAGCATGCCGCTGACCGAGCTTATCACAGCAGTCTATGTGGCAGCAGAGATGAAGAAGTATACATCCATTCTCGAATGATGATTGTCCTCACTCCCCTTTTGAGTGATAATGAAAGCACACAAGGAAACACAATATGGATAACAAGGTCAGAGTTCTCCTCGTGAAGGAGAATGTATTTCAGAATAACAACAAGGCAGCTGATACTCTCAGGTGCGAGCTCGGAAAGAAAGGCGTATTTCTCATGAATCTCATGTCATCCCCGGGAAGCGGGAAGACGACACTCCTTACCGGAATAATCAACAGGATGAAGGATAAATACCGCATCGGCGTCATGGAGGCCGATATCGACAGCGATGTCGACGCCGTGAAGATCAAAGCTCTCGGAGTAAAGGCCGTACAGCTCCACACAGGCGGCATGTGCCACCTTGATGCCGCGATGACGAGGCAGGGGCTGGAGGCAATCGGCATCGACGACCTTGATTTCGTCACGCTCGAGAATGTCGGCAACCTTATCTGCCCGGCGGAGTTCGACACAGGAGCCGTGAAAAATGTCATGATACTCTCCGTTCCGGAGGGTGATGACAAGCCTTTAAAGTACCCCCTGATGTTCAGCACGGTCGACGCCGTGATCATCAACAAGATAGACGCATCGTCCTTCTTCGATTTCGACATCGGGAGATGCAGAGGCTACATAAGAGAACGCAATGTGAAGAATCCTCCCGTCTTCCCCGTCTCGGCAAAGACCGGAGAGGGAATGGACGCACTCGTCGCATGGCTCGGAAAAGAAATAGAAGCATGGAAGAACGGCGAGAGCAAGGATAACAAAAGATAACACTTCGAGGCCCGGAGAGAAAAAATGCATGAACTCGGTATAGTATTCACGATTCTCGACAGGCTGGAAGAGCTTGCCAGGGAGGAGAACATTACACACATAAAGCGTGTAACTCTTGAAATCGGGGAGGTCTCGACTGTGATTGAGGAGTACGTCACCCCCTGCTTCGACTGGGCTGTCAAGAAGCGCCCCCTCTTCGGCGACACGACTCTCGAGATAGAGACCATTCACGCCATCACAATATGCCGCAGCTGCGGATGCGAATACGACACTGTCGAGTATGGAATAACGTGCCCGCACTGCGGCTCGAGGGAGACCGAGCTTAAGTGCGGGAACGAAATAAACATAAAAGAGATCGAAGCAGAATAGTTATCTCTGATTGATCAGGATATTACCCTGTGCCGACCTGGCGCTTATATTGCCGCTGCCGTAGCCGATGATATGGCTCGTGCCGTCCATCAGGCTCTCGAACGGCGATATGACTTCGCCTGATGTGGTCTTTGCTGTAATCGAGTAGCTCTCCTCTGTTATCTCATCGAAGTATATGTTACCCGTAAGCGTGCTCACCGAGCAGTCCTCCGGTCCTGATGCGAACGTGAGACTGACAAGGCCGGAAGTATTCTCTATCTCTATCACTGGAGATGAAACCAGTGCCAGCTGGATTTTTCCCGATGTGGAGGAGAGGGATACTGCGGACGAGGTCAGCTCATTGAAATATGTCGTTCCGCTTGTGTTCTCACCGATAAGGAGATCGGATATCACCTCGAACGAATCGAGGTCCCCCGAGGATGTACTGAATTCGATTATGGAGGCTGCTGTATCTCTTATGTCGATATCACCGGAGGTCGTCTTTATATCAATAGAACCGCATTTCGCCTCGTAGATGACAACAGGCCCCGAAGAGTTCCTGACAGTGAAGGAATCCGAAACCGTGGAATTACGAAGTTTAGTCTTACCTGACTGAGATGTCATATCAAGCTCTGAAGCCGTGAGATTGTCGCAGTCTATCTCGGAGGATGTCGTACTCAACCCTGCTTCAGGAGCCTGTACCCGGTATATATAGATGCGTCCGCTTCCCGATTTGACGTCAAGTGACGAGAGGCTGATGTTCTTCACCTCCGCCTTTCCCGTCCCCTGCTCGAGAGAGAGGGCAAGGTAAGAAGGCATTGTAACAGTAAGAGCCTTGTCTTCGGGGCTGACTGAGCCGCTGAAGCCGCTTGAGGTGACCATCACGGTAAGGACCCTGTCACTGACCCTCCACCTCAGCTTTGCACTCTCCTCAGTCTCCGTTCCCGCTTCTGTTACGGAAATCGTGTCACCCTTGACACCCTCGACGGTGACAGAGCCGACATTCCATATGATATTGACGGAGTCGACATCGGCTGCCGCCAGGGTGAAAGAGCCTGTGCTGTACTCTTCAGCCTCTTCGTATACTGGTCCCGTGAATGTGACGTACGTCTTCTCCTTGAGAGCTGTGGAATCGGAACTGTTTCCCTTCCCGCTCCGGCATGTGAATACAAGCGCTACTATAACGATTACTGCCACTATCGGCCCGATTCTTTTCTTCATGATTTTTCCCTCGTAAAATAATAGTAAATGCTGGGAGGTTAAATTGCCACATATTTTTTTCTGCCCGCTGCGCGTCCCTTCCGCCCTTTTTCGCAGAGCGATGGTGTATTCGTAAGATATTTGTGTTATCCTCAGTGAGAAGGAGATAAACACATGAGTCTAACAGTTCTCTCTGTCGGCGGTTCGATAATCGCTCCGGAGAAAGTCAATACGGAGTTTCTGAAGGAGTTCAGAAAAGCAATCGTTTCATACCTCGAGGAGAATAAGGATGCAGAGCTCATATTCGTCTGCGGAGGCGGAGCACCGGCGCGTCTCTACCAGAGTGCATACCGCGAGATAACGGGCACAGGATGCGGAGAGAGCGAAGACTGGCTCGGAATCAAGGCGACATATCTCAACGCCGAACTGATGAGGGCGGTATTCTCCGACTACGTCACATGTCCTGTTGTCACGGATCCCACAGGCGAGATCAATAACCGCGGCCGCATACTCGTGGCCTCCGGATGGAAGCCGGGCTTCAGCACCGACACAGATGCCGTATATCTTGCAAAGCGCTTCGGCGGAAAGAGGATTATCAACCTCTCCAACATCGCAAAGGTCTACACCGATGACCCGAAGAAGAACCCCAATGCACAGCCCATCGACAGGATAGGATGGAAGCACTTCAGGCAGATGGTCGGCTACGAATGGAAGCCGGGACTCAACGCCCCCTTCGACCCCATTGCGTCGGGACTTGCCGAAGAGGCGGGACTTACCGTCATATGTGCAGATGGCAGGAACATTGCCAACACAATCGCAATCCTCAAAGGCGGCGATTTCACAGGAACTACAATCGGCTGAGCCGCTTCCTCTTCAGCTCAAGAAAGAAGGGACTGGGGTCTGCAAAGGACGCGGGGAACGGAACATCATTCCTGAAGTCGGGAATCCAGAGAATATCGTCGTCGCTCTTCTCCTGGATGAAGCCGTTCTCGATCGAAAGGTCCTCGACAAGCTCCACCAGGCTCTCGTATTCACTCTCGCTTATCCCGACGAGGTCCGGGGCCTCTCTGGGAGGCACGAACTGACTCATCAGGGAGAGATAGAAGTTATCCTTGTAGTGGGATGCATAGTACTCGAGAAATCTCCTGGAGTGGTTGACAGTCCCCGGAAAGACGAGGTGTCTCAGAATTGTACCCTTTATCTTCTCAAGGTCCGTTACCCGGTGACGGTCCTTTATCCAGTCCATGACCGGAATGATGACAGAAGCGTATTTCCCCAGCCCGCAGAAAATCTTCGAGACGCTGTGGCTGAGGCTCTTGCAGTCGAGAAGATAGAGATCTATGTAGTCGTCGATCAAAGAAAGGGCGGAGGTGTTTTCGTATCCCGAGCTGTTCCAGACGACAGGAAGGGAGAAGCCCTTCTCCTTCGCGCTGGCGAGAGCATTGACAATGGATGGGATGAAGTGGGTTCCCGTTACGAGATTGAGTGTCCTTGCACCCATCTCTTCGAGATCGAGAAAGAGAGAGGAGAGCTCGTCAGTCGTTATGTCGATTCCCCAGTTCTCACCATCCGATCCCGATATCTGGCGGTTCTGGCAGTAGGCACAGTGAAGAGGACAGCCGGTGAAGAATACCATACCCGAGCCTCTGTCGCCCACAAGAGGCGGCTCCTCACCGCGGTGAAGGCCACTCCAGGCAATGCGGAGACTGTCACTCTGACGGCAGCGGCCCTTCTCTCCCTTAGTCCTGTCGACAAGGCAGAGATTGGGGCACAGTGTACACCTTGAATAGTACTCGCTTTCATTCATAACACGGTCATTATAATCAATGAGACGAGCTTGACAAACTCCCCCGAAGATATATCTTTTATTGCATGCTACTCAAAAGACTGAAGAAGAAGGAAGAGAAAAAGAAGGATATAAAATACATCCTCACCATCGACGGCGGAGGAATGAGGGGGATCGTCCCCGCATATATCCTTGAAAAGATGGACGAAGTCGTCAGAGAAAAGACGGAGCGTCCCCTCTACTCCCTCTTCGACCTCGTCGCGGGAACAAGCACGGGGGCTCTCATAGCCCTGGGGCTTACATCGCCCATCGATCAGACAACACTTGAAAAGGACAGCGGAGAGAATTACAGGGTCGACAGGAAATACATGAAAGGCCGCCTCTTCAGGAAGGAATACAGCGAGACTGTAGGCTGGATCGAACGAAATGCCGATCCTGATGAATTTCTCAAGCTCTATGAGGAGAACGGCTCGAAGATCTTCCTCAAGAAGGAGTCAAAGGGACTGAAGAAGATCCTGGACAACATCAGCCGCATATTCTCCGACAAATACGAAGCCGGGCCCTACGAGGATTTTCTCCAGCAGTTATACGGCGATACCGAGCTCTCGTCGGCACTGGTTCCGACGATGGCCGTCTCGTTCGACCTCTCCTCGGGCAGGGAGTTCATATTCAGAAGCTGGGACGACGAGGGATGGCTTCTGAGAGAAGCCGCACGTGCCTCGTCAGCGGCCCCGACATACTTTCCTCCCGCACGTTTCATAAACAGAAAAAGCGATGAAGAGCTGAGTCTTGTCGACGGGGGGATAATCGCCAACAACCCCATCCTTGCCGCATATATAGAGGCGAGGAAGCTCTATCCGGAGGCCGATGAGTTCAGATTCCTCTCGCTCTCGACTGCATCTTCACGCTTTCACCTGGATGCTGATGAGATATCATCAAACTTCGACTGGATGAGCCACCTCATCTCAGCCTACAGTGCTGCGAACATGGCAATATCACTCGAGGGGGTGGAGAGCATAAACGGCGTGAAGGTTGTCAGGGTATGGAAGGATGTACTGAAGAGCCGCATACATCTCGACGACACATCTTCGGAGGCCGTTGAAACACTCAAGGCTGCCGCAGAGGAGATCTGGGCCGACAAGAAGGATGAGATAACGGCATTCCTCGACGAGATAATCGCCTCCGGACACATTCCCGGGCGCCTTGTACTCGCATCCTCTTCTCAGGAGAGAATCGAAGAGAGAAAGGAAAAGACCCTCTCCCTTCCCTCCCTGTAGGAGAAGAGAACATCACCCACATCCGATCTGTCTCCGACTATATCCGTAATGAGCTTCACTATGTAGAACCCGACGCCCGTGTACCGGGCTGCCAGGGCGGCGCCGTATGCCTCCATATCTGCAGCATCGGCCTTCAGGGTGCGGTGAGACGGAAGAATGTCACTCGAGAACTTTCCCGATGAATAGAGCACATAGCCGCTCTCTCTGTCGAGGGTGAAAAGCTCACCCACAGTAGCCCTGTCGGGCCCTATCGTGGAGCCGAGGGCTACACGGAATGATGTCAGATCCTGGTCCGGAGTGACAACTGAGGAGAACGAGACGACATCCCCCTTTCTGAACGAACCGAGAGATCCCGCCGCCCCTGTCGATACGACGACATCGGGCTTGTATCTTTCAATAGCCAGAGCCGTCTGGACTGCCGCCATTACCGGTCCCACACCCGTAATGCAACGCTCCCACCTTTCATCAAGGCCCTTGAGCTCATTGCTGTCGGATGCGACGACGAGCACCTTTCTCATAAAGCCAGAGCCGATATCGCGGCACCGATTATCGGGGAGGACTCGATGTTCACTATCCTGTAGTAGACGCCGTTCTCGACTTCGAGAATCCTGTCGAGGAAGATACGTGTATATCTTTCAAGGAAGGGAAGGCGGTAGAATGTCGTACCGTCGGCATTTATCACAACGGGGTGCTCGGGGGATGTTTCGACTCCGCTCTTGAGGACAGCCGAGGCAAGATTGAGCGCCGTGAGCTTTGCCGCCCTCAATATGACGGCCTTGATTATTCTGTAGAGGGCCTTCGAATCATCCTCGGAGAATATGATGCCCCCGAGAGGATTGTTCCTGTCCCACGGGGATGTGATATAAGCTCCGACGGCTATCGTCGAAAGGTGATCAAGGGTCCTGAACCCCGATGCGAAAGAGGATGAGAAGACACCCTCGTCGACGGCACGCGAGAGTACATAGAAGGTAAAGGCACCCAGATATGCACCGCTTATCATCTTCTCGAGATGATAGGACGAGGGATCATTTGTAGTGAGATTGAAGCCGAGATCGAGATCGGTAAGCTCAATATCGAGGCACCCCGATTCGGTATTGATTATCTGGACTCCCTCATTGAGGTCAATCTTCTTTATGTTCTCGTTCTTCTCGACGTAAGCGGTGTTCGTTCCCGTCCCGAGAATGAAGCCGACGTATCCTGCAGCCTCCGCGCCGCCTTCAGCACGGGCGGCAAGAAGAGTAGCGACGGTGTCATTGACGACGCTGATCTTCATGTCCGAGACGTCCCTGCCGCGTCTCTGGAGGACAGAAAGGATATTCTTTCCCAGCGGCTTTCCGATTGTCTCGGGAGCCTTGACCTCCTTACTGAAGAGCAACGGGATTCCGTCGTGATCCGCTGTAATCTCTGCAGCATACGAGAAGCAGAACCCTATACGCCTGCTTCTTCCGAGGAAGGGCTCTATTGCGGAAGCGAATATCGAATAGAACTCGTCTGCACAGACCTCCCTGTCGACGCCGGGCATCCCGATTCTCTGGAAATCGCTTATGACAGGCTTCCCTTCCTCCGAGAATGTCACAAGGCAGGTGCGGAAGTTCGTTCCGCCGGCATCCATGACGATGACGCTCTCTCCCGAGGGTATGCTCGAGGGAGAGCATGCATAGGTCGGAATCATCTTCAGGGAACTCTTCTCTCCCTTGAGCCCCTTCTCCATCTCGCCCCTGAATATGGAGGCAACCTTCTCCTCGTCGACGAACTCCCCGCCGAGTCTGTGTTTGCTCAGAAATTCCTCTGCTGTCATTTCTCCGCCTTCGTCAGCTTATACTTCAGGCTGACTCTGTAATAGATATCGTTGACACGTAAATCGGAAGAGGTGACAGAGAGTGTACGCCCGCTGTCTCCTTTTATGTTAAGCGTCCCTTTTATTATATAACTTTTTCCCGATTTTTTAAGAATTAAATCCAGGTCCGCGTCGACATCGATCGACGAGAGATCCGTCGAGAATACAATCTCGTCCTTCTTCGGCTTCTCGACGCACGAAAGAGAGACAGTACCGCTTATTACGGCGTCCCCCTTCGTATAGGCCGCATCTTCCAGCATCGCCTTCACCTTCTGCATCGTTGCACTCCGCGCTGTCATTGCATAGAGTGCGTTCTCCCAGATGGAAGAGCACTTCGGCTTAGTCGAAAGATCAGCCAGATAGTTCGAGAGATCGGAAGATGAATATGTTATCTTCTGTGGAATAAGGTCATCATCCCCTCCTGTGAACGTGACACCGGAGAGAGGAATCTTCGGTATCGAGGAGAAGGCGGCTATCGTCGAGAGTGCCGTGTTCTCCACATCCTCGAAACAGGCGTTGGCCGAGAGAAAAGCCGTTACAAGGATGAGAATGAGAACAAGGAAGACTTTTTTCATTCCTCTAAGTCTAACTGATTTTTACGAATGGGCAATATCAAAGAAGGAATTTGTCTGCTAGAATATAACCATGAGTTCAACTTTTCTCTTCTATGACCTGGAAACATTCGGCCTCAACACCCGCTACGACAGAATTGCACAGGTGGCTGCCGTCAGGACAGATATGGACCTCAACATCGTGGCTCCACCCATCCTACTCTACGCAAAGCTTTCACCCGACTATCTGCCCGTTCCACAGTCATGCATCGTCACGCACATCACACCCCAGGCCGTGAACGAGAAGGGAATACCGGAAGCCGACGTCATCCGGATCCTCAGAAGCGAGATGATGAAGAGCAATACGATAACACTGGGCTACAACACTGTGGCCTTCGATGACGAATGCGTCAGAACCGCACTCTACCGCAACCTCTACGATCCATACGAAAGGGAATACAGGAACGGATGCTCGAGGTGGGACATCATAAACCTCGTGCGTGCCACACGTGACCTCAGGCCCGAGGGTCTCATCTTCACGAAGCGCAACGAAAAGGGCTGTGTCTCCTTCAAGCTCACCGACCTCACAGACGAGAACAACATCAACCAGGAAGGGGCACACGACGCCCTGGTCGACGTCTATGCCACGATAAACCTGGCAAAGCTCATAAAGAGGAAGCAGCCGAAGCTCTTCCAGTGGGCACTCTCCCACAGAGGAAAGGAGAGCGTCAGGGAGGTCATCGACGTCACCGGGAAGGTGCCTTTTCTATCGACAAGCGAGAAGTTCACTACAGAAAGGGGATGCACAAGGCCCCTTCTCCCCCTCTACTACGGAAGCAAGAACGACCTCTACTGCTTCGATCTTACATACCCCCTGCCCCGGGCTGTGACACTCAACAACTACAAGGAAAGCGGCATCTACCGCCTCTCTGTACAGAGATGTCCCTTCGTGGCCCCGCTCTCGACACTCTCGAAGGAGGCCGAGAAGAGGCTGGGCTTTACGAAGGAGGAAGTACTGAAGAAGGCTGATGAGGCAATGAAAAGCGGAATCTTCAACAATCCCGACGACTTTCTCACACAGCACGACGATACAGCCCCGGAGAGCGACCCCGATACATCAATCTACTCCTCGTTCTTATCACGCGACGACAGGGCCGCTCTCGAGAAAATACAGAGTCTCTCGCCGAGGGCTAAGCTACTGGGGAAGCGTCAGACGCCGTTCGACGACAGCAAATACCACAAGCTTGTCTGGCGTCACGTTGCCCGGAACTGGCCCGAAAGCCTGGATGAAAGGGAGAGAGAGAAATGGAGAAACTTCTGCTCGCAGCGCCTTCTCTCCCCGCCGGTGAAGGATGCACAGGGGATCGACGATTATCTTTATACTTGCAATGAACTCCTGAATAGTTTAAATACAGACGGAGAAGACAAGAAGGTGCTGCTTTCGCTCATAGAGTACGGCGAGCATCTCAGAGACACGATAATTAAACCGGAGAAGAAATGACACAGCTTATAGATTTACTGCCGTCCTTCAGGGCGCAGCTCGAGGAGTGCGACAGAACACTCTCCCTCCCTGAAACGATGAGCGACATGAAGAAGTACAGGGAGAAGATGGTCGAGAGATCACACCTCTTTCCCATCGTAGAAAAGCTCGAAGATATGGAGAAGACGGAAAAGGAGATCGCCGAGAGCGAGGAGATGCTGAAAAGCGAGAGCGATAGTGACATGGTCGAGATGGTGAGACAGGAGATCGATGCCCTCAAGACAAAGCTCGAAAAGGACGAGAAGGAATGCAAGGTCCTCCTCATTCCGCCAGACCCTCTCGAAGGCAAGAACATCATCATGGAGATCAGGGCCGGAACGGGCGGCGAGGAGGCGGCTCTCTTTGCCGCGGACATCTTCCGCATGTACGTCCACTACGCAGAGAAGAAGAAGTGGAAGATGGAGATCATCAGCCAGAACGAGACGGAGAGAGGCGGTTACAAGGAGATAATCTCTTCGGTATCGGGACGTGACGTCTACGGTTCGATGCGCTATGAAAGCGGCGTCCACCGCGTGCAGAGAGTCCCCGAGACTGAAAGCGGCGGCAGAATCCACACATCGGCAATCACAGTCGCCATCCTTCCGGAAGCTGAGGAGACCGACATAGTCATAAACGAGAAGGACCTCAAGATAGACGTAATGCGTGCGGGAGGCCCCGGCGGACAGTGCGTCAACACAACTGACAGTGCCGTGAGGATCACACACATCCCGACGGGAATCGTCGTCATACAGCAGGACGAGAAGAGCCAGCTGAAGAACAAGAACAAGGCTATGAGGGTACTGAGATCCCGCCTCTTTGAAATGGAGGAGGAAAGGAAGAACAGAGAGCGCAGCGAGGAGAGAAAGAGCATGGTCGGAAGCGGCGACAGAAGCGAGAGGATCAGGACCTACAACTTCCCGCAGAACAGATGCACCGACCACCGCATCAACCTCACATCCTACAACCTCGAAGGCGTGATGAACGGAGAACTGGACGAATTTATAGAAGCACTCAAGATACAGGCTGGAGAGGAAGCTCTGAAGACGCTATGAGACTCTCGCTTCTCAGAGAAGAACTCCTTGAAATGGAGAACACCCTTTCCGATCCCCGTCTTGAAGTGAGGGTTCTTCTCTCCTATCTCGGAATAAGCACCATAGCCCAGATCGCACACACAGATATGGAAGTCGACGACAGGACAGCCTGCAAGGCGAAAGCCCTCTTTCAAAAGAGAATAGAGGGCACTCCGATGGCCTACATAACGAACGAGAAGGAGTTCTACGGCCACCCTTTCTACGTGGACGAGAGCGTTCTCATTCCACGGCCCGACACCGAAGTGCTCGTCGAGAAGGCAGTTCAGACCTATAGAGATAAGTCATACAGCGGCAGCATCCTCGACCTCTGCACAGGAAGCGGTGCCGTTGCAGCCTCTCTGGCATATGAACTCAGAAGAAGCGTGTGCTACAGCGACATATCGAGAGCGGCACTGGAGACGGCAAAGCGCAATTACCTCAACATTACAGGAGAAGAGGGAGACGGGAGAGAGGGAGATTTATTCGAGCCCTGGAAGGGTGAAAGATTCTCCCTCATCGCCACAAATCCGCCCTACCTCACAGAGAGGTGGTACGAGGATACTGAAAAGAGCATCAAGAAAGAGCCGCTCTCCGCATTCCTGGGCTATGGGGACGACGGACTCGATATGATAAAAAAGATTGTCTCCACTTCTCCTCAAGTTCTTGAAAAAAATGGTACACTTCTGATTGAATGCGATTACAGACAGGCCGGAGCACTCCGTACTATCCTGGAAGAACACGGCTTCGGGGATATAGGGACTGCGAAAGACCTCGCTGGTCGGGAAAGAGTGGTATATGGAGAATATAAAGGCTGAAATCGAAGAGGAGACAAAGGCACCTGACAACTTTCCGAACAAGGAACTTGTCGACAGGTTCGTCTCCAGGATTCTGAATTACTCCGACGAAGACAGAGAGAAGATCTCTGCCGCAGCTGTCTTTGCAGCAAAAAAACACGGAGACCAGAAGAGAAAGAGCGGAGAGCCGTACCTCATACACCCCATCGCAGTCGCCGAAATCCTGATGTCATTCAACATGGACGCCGACACGGTATGTGCAGGCCTCCTTCATGACACCATCGAAGACACAGGAACGACGGAGGAGGAGATAGCCTCCCTCTTCGGACGCGAGGTCGGGACGATGGTCCAGGCCGTGACGAAGATCAGCCGTATAACACAGGACAAGTCCATACAGGAGGCGGAGACCATCAAGAAGATGTTCTTCGCAATGAGCAAGGACCTGAGGGTCATCCTCATCAAGCTCTCCGACAAGCTCCACAATATGCGGACACTCTCCGGACTTTCGAGCGAGAGACGCATCGCATACGCACGGGACTGTCTCGACATCTTCGCACCCATTGCCGACAGCCTGGGTATGCAGACACTGAAGAGCGAACTCGAGGACCTCTCGCTCAAGGCCCTCAAGCCCGAGAGCTATGATTATATAAACACATACCTCTTAGAGAGGAAGAGCGAGTACACGGCATTCATCAAACAGGTTTCGAAGGCGATTGAAGAGGCATGCAGAAAGGAGGGGCTCCAGAACATCGAGGTCTCGGGAAGAGTCAAACACGCCTACTCCATCTACATGAAGATCAAGAAGAGGAAGAAGGAGATCGACGAGATCTACGATATCCTCGGAATCAGGGTCATCTGTAACACAACAGTCGAATGTTATACCATCCTCGGTATAATCCACTCCATGTGGCTCCCTATCGAGGGACGCTTCAAGGACTACATAGCCATGCCGAAGGCCAACAACTACCAGTCGCTCCATACGACGGTCCTCGGCCCCCAGAACAGACATCTCGAAATCCAGATAAGAACCTGGGAGATGCATAAGACTGCAGAGGAAGGCGTCGCCGCACACTGGGCATACAAGGCTGCAAGCGGAAGTGAAAGCGGAACATGGAAAAACATGGACTCCATCAACTATCAGAAGATAGTGAAGAAGATAAAGTCATGGTCGAAGGAAATCGAGCAGAGCGAAGACTACATGGAGGAGATCAAGAACGAGCTTTTGAAAGACTCCATAGTCGTATTCACACCGCAGGGCCATGTTATTGAACTGCCGGTGGGCTCTACAGCCCTCGACTTTGCATACAAGATCCATACCGAAGTCGGCAACCACTGCTCCGGAGCAAAGGCCGACGGCTCGATCATCCCCCTCAACAAGCCGCTCTCGAATACGCAGATAGTCGAAATAATGACATCTCCCTCGGCACACCCGAACCAGCAGTGGCTTGAAGCCGCAGCCTCCTCTTCGACGAAGAAGAAGATAAAGGCATGGCTTAACAAGTACCAGAGTGCGAATGTCCCGGAGATAAAACAGCAGGAGAAGCCCCTCCCGGCACAGACTGTGAAGAAGGAGGAGCCCCTCACCTCACCCTCGAAGCTCATCAACGGCACACTCTCATACGTCTCCCAGGAGGCGAAGGGAACGCTGATGGTGGGAGAAGACAGCAACATCATGTACTCCTTTGCAAAGTGCTGCAACCCGATGCAGGGCGACGATGTCGTTGCATACATAACCCGCGGCAGAGGCTACATCATCCACCGCAGGGACTGCTCGAATCTAAAGCACATGGCCGAAGTCAACGAAAGAACGGTATCTGTAAAGTGGACGGGAGAGGAGCTGATGAAGCACTACCATGTAATCACAAAGATCGATGCCGACATCTTCGGACAGATAGAGAATGCGGTGAAGTCACACGGCGCAAGGCTGAGAAAGGGAAAGCTCGGCGTCGACGGCAACAGGCTCTCGGGAGACTTCACGATAATCGCGGAAAACGAGGAGGCCATCAGGAAATGCACGACCTCCATCAGACAGATCCCGACTGTGCTCGAGCTCACAGGAGCATCGGGCTCCTGATAGAGCACCATCAGAAAGAACGGACAACCGAAGCATTACTCCGACCCCGTATCTGACGGATACGCCTCTCCTTCCGGGCAGTTCAAAGCCGCTTAAGCGGGTGACTGTCCTCTTCACAGCACGAAACTCTGCAGCAGCCTGCTCTTTAATTCTTCATCCACCCTGAGTGATGCAAGTATCTTATGTCAGAGAAGCTCTTCTTCAGTGAGGTACAGAAGAGAACAGCAACCCTGAGAGATAGAAGAGCTGCCTATGGGAAGATATCATGATGGGGAGCGCACATTCCCTGCTGTCGAAGATGCCCGTCGCCTCTTGAATCTTTCAATGAGAGCGCTGCAATACGCTTATGTCGGGGACATAGATCATATTTGAAGGAACTCTGTCCCTCACTATGAACATGAGCATGTACACAGGATAATATGTGATCTTGCCCTCGACACTGACATTGGCGTTCGAGAAAACAAATGCACTTTCCAGCCCGTACTTGGGATTTGAAAGAATCCTGTCAAGTGCGTGATGTTTCTTGTAATCTCTGCCGGATTTAACCTCGACGGGAATGACACTGCCGCCGCACCTGATCAGATAATCAACTTTCCCCTGCTTACGGCTGTTGAAATAGTAAAGTCTCTCAAAGCCGTGAGAGTGCAGTTCCTGGCCGACGAAATTCTCATAGACAGCGCCGTAATTGATGTCAGTTTCACCACTGAGAAGTCTCAGCTGTATGGAGTCGGCATACATAGAACAGAGGAGTCCTACATCTGAGAGAAAGAGCTTGAAGAGTGTGGATTTCTCGCTGAGTCTCAAAGGAAGAACAGGTTCCTCCGCATTATAGACAGGGATGGCGACACCTGCAGCTTTCAGCCACTCGAAGGTGTTTTCATAACGTTCAGCCTTCGCTTGTCTGTCGACATGATTGAGAACAAAACGTTTGTTTATATCATCGAGCTCCCCGGGAATGGCATCGAATACCTTCGTTATCCTGAGCTTTCTGTCTGTGGCTTCATATTTTACAATATCTTCTTTGTAACGCTTTATGATGTTTTCCTGTTCCCTGACCGCATCTGCGATGTTACCCGTCTCAAGATACTTTACGACAACTCCTGGCATTCCCCCTACGACGAGATAGAGTCTGAAAAGTCTGAGCATGGCTTCATGTATGACAGCATCCACTTCTGTTCTGTTCTCGAACGATTTCTTTAATGATGCGATGATGCTTTCCTGAACACCGTTTGCCGTGCAGAACTCCTCGAAATCGAGAGGAAACATCTGAATTGAATCCATATAGCCGACGGGCATCGATTTGACGGAATACAATTCAACACCCAGAAGAGAACCGCTGAGGATATATTTGTAGCTCCCCTCCTGCACAAGATATTTGACAGCAGTGACGGCCTCCCTGCATTCCTGAACCTCATCGAAGAAGAAGAGTGTCTCCCCTTTCTCGAGTCTGTTGTCCGAGAGGAGAGAAAGCCTGGAGATGATGTCCGCAGTATTGGAGGAAGTCGTGAATATGCTTCTTGCAAGGCTGTCCGAGTAGAAGTCTATCTTGATGAAGTTCTTGAAATATTCACAACCCAGCTTCTCGATAAGATAGCTCTTCCCAGACTGCCGGACCCCGTCGACAAGAAGGCTTTTCCTGTCCTTTGATTCAAGAAAACGCCTGATCTCTGTTTCTGCTTTTCTTTTGAGAAAAATGGAACCGGCAACTTCTTTCATAATCAGATGTTACGCACATCTGCCACCTTTTGCAACACTTTTCAGACCTGTTTTGCCACCTTTTGCTCGGTTTTTCAGGCTGATTCTGCCACCTTTTGCATAAAGGTCAAGTTATTCTATGCAATGTATCACTTCCGGAAGAAGCTGCTTCTTACGGCTGAGAACGCCGGGCATGTCGTAGACGGATGGGGCGATTTCCGACCAGAGGAAGCGCCGCGTGTACTTGCACTTCGTAGTAAGGAGGATACTCTGTTCCTTGATGACGTCGGTGACCATGAGCATAGCCCAGTCCAGTCCCCTGCTCTCCTTTATCTCGTTGAGTGAGGCAAGATACTTCTCGACATAACTCTGATAGTCGCTTGTCGTCGTAGCCTCGCACTGTCCTATTGCAAATTTGACGCCTCTCTCCGAGTACTGCTTGAAGTCCGCTTCTATTGCAGAACGCGGTTCACGAGAGGAGAGAGAGTTGATGACGGAGAAGAGCCTGGCACCGAATGCATTGATGTCGTACTCCCCGCTGATAGCGGCAAGGGCCCCGGCACTTGTCTTGTCTATCTGTGTCGTGGTGGGAGAACGCAGGACAAGGGTGTCCGACATTATTCCCGTAAGAAGAACACGGGCCGTAGTCTCGTCCGGAACGATGTTATGTCTCAGGTACTGCTGATAGACAATCGTGCATGTACTTCCGAGAGGCTCCGCATCTATGAATATGGGAAGGCTTGTCTTGAGGGCATCGAGTCTGTGATGATCGATGATCTCAACTACCCGTGCCTCCTCGATTCCCTTTATACTCTGTCCGATCTCATTGTGGTCGACGAGTATGACGCTGTAGGAAGGTTTCTTCAAAAAGCAGCGCCGCGTCACATAGCCGACGAATTTATCCTCGTCGAAGACTGCAAGCCCCCTGAGATTCGAGGATGAGAGATCCTCCTTCGCGTCGTCGAAGAAATCGTTGACGCTGAGGCTGCGTCCCTGCTTGCCCATTATCGTGGAGACAGCGGGAGTCATTCTGAGCCTGCGTTCGACTTCGGCCGTACCGAGCTCTGTCAGATACACGGTGCCGTCATAGCCCGAGAAATCTATGTTATCACAGGAGGATGATGCAGATATGATGAGGGCGGGAACGCCTTTCTCGACTGCATGCTCTATGTAGCGTTTGCGGTAGCCGAGAACGACGATGGAATCACGCCTCGAGTCAACAAAGCGGCAGAAGTCCTCGTATGCCGCGGCACCGGCAAGGATGGAGGCGTTGAAGCTCTCCCTGCCTCGTCTGATAATCTTTCCCGGGATAACCGATTCGATATTGGAAACAAGAAAATCATAATGGGGGATCTCCTCGGCGTTGTCCTTCAGAAACCAGCTTGTTATGTCGTCTATGCTCAATAGTCCCTTGAAAGAGCCGTTATCGAATACGGGGAATGCCGAAGGATGGTTCTCGTTGTATGTCTTCACAAGGTTGTAGATAGGCTCTCCCGCCTCCACAATGTCCGTCGGCTCGAGCATGACGTCCCCCACCTTGGGCTTGACATCCTTCATATATGGAGGTGCCTCTATCCCGAGGAGCGCGAACTGCTTTTCGACGGCTTCACTCATATGACCGCATCTGACTGCATGATAGCGGTTTTCTCTGTCTGTACGGTTCTTGAGCTCAGCGTAGCCGTAAGCCGAGCAGATACTGTCGAGGTCGGGATTGCGGTGGCCTGTGATGTAAATGTCCTTCATGAAAGCAAGTCTACACTAAAAAAACTAAACAGAATACTCTCATAAGAGGGTAATTTCGGCTATAATCGGGCCATGCAGAATATACTTGTTGTTGTCGATATGCAGAATGATTTCGTACGGGGAGCTCTCGGGAGCAGCACTTCTGAAGAGATTGTGGCCCCCATCAGAGATAAGATCCTCTCCTTCGAGGGTAAGGTCATCTATACTCGTGACACCCACGACGGTGATTATATGAGTACCGAGGAAGGACGGAATCTTCCCGTCCCGCACTGTATAAAGGGTACATGGGGCTGGGAGATCGTCGATGATCTCAGAGACATACGAGAGAGCATGGTCATCGACAAGCCCTCATTCGGGTCCACGGTACTCGGGGAGGTCCTCAGAGGCCTCGACAAAAGGGAGAAGATAGCCTCTGTCACACTTCTCGGCCTCTGTACAGATATCTGCGTGATATCTAATGCGATGCTCGTGAAGGCATTCCTTCCCGATGCACATATCATAGTAGATGCTTCTCTCTCACGCGGAGTGAGCAGGGAGAGTCACAGAACAGCCCTGGAGGCAATGAAGGGCTGTCAGATCGAGATTACAGGAGAAGAAAAATGAGAGTAGTAGTTGCAAACGACCACGGCGCAGTTGAAAGGACGAAGGAAATACTGGAGCACCTCGAGAAAAGAGGAATCGAGTACACATTCCTCGGAACGCTGGAGGAAAAGAGCGTAGACTACCCAGATATGGCAGAAAAGGCCGTACTTGAATACAGAAAGGGCGGCTACGACTACGGCATTCTCCTCTGCGGGACAGGTATCGGGATATCACTTGCGGCAAACAAGATGAAGGGCATAAGATGTGCGCTCGTCCAGAACAAGTATGCGGCCGAGAAGACAAGAGAGCATAACGATGCCTCCTTCATAGCATTCGGAGGCCGCTTCGAATACCCCGAGCCCGTCACGGAGATTCTCGATGCCTTCCTCGACACCCCATTCTCCAACGAGGAGAGACATATCAGAAGAATAGAGAAGATGATGGCACTTGAAGGTAAATGAATCTTCCCCCTTTCATGAGAAGAATCTCTCTCTGATGAGAGGAAACGGGATGACATCGGGCTGAACTTCCATGTGCGAGCCGATATGCTTTTCCATCCAGACCATATCGTACCAGCGGTTGAACTTGTAGCCGCACTTATGAAAGCATCCCACCATCGAATAGCCCATCCGTCTATGGAAGAGTATGCTGTCCTGTGTAAGGTATTCGTCCTCCCTTTCGGATGAGGCTATACATGCGTTGACGTTCGTGATGTTCATGGCGGCGAGGATCTCCTCGAGCTTCAGGAGCAGAATTCTTCCGATTCCCGCGCGTCTTTCGCCTCTTACGACATATATCGTCGTCTCGACATCCCAGTCATAGGCGGGACGTGTCTTAAACTCTCCTGCATATGCATAGCCGAGAGCCCTTCCGTCCCTCTCCGCCACTATATACGGATACCTTGCTGATACTTGCCCGATACGATGCCGGAACTCATCGAGCGGGGGCACCTCATACTCGAAGGAGACTGCCGTATCTCTGACATAAGGTGCGTATATGGAAAGGAGCGCCTCTGCATCGGAAGGGAGAGCCGCCCTGAGTGTGATTCCCTTTCCGGCTGTATCTTCTTTCATCACTGTCTCCTTTTGTAAGACGCTCAAAAGAAAAGGAGGGACACCGTCCGGCCTTCCCTCCTCCTCAGTCAGAGAACGACGCCGTCCTTGAAGATTGAAATCTCCGAGTAGCCGTTCTCTTCGTTCTTCGTTCTCTTACCAGAAGCTACATCGATGATGAACGAGATGAAGTCATCGGTAACCTTCTGCGGATCCTCTTTGAGCATCGCTCCGGCATTGAAGTCTATCCAGTTGGACTTCTTCTCGGCAAGAGGCGTGTTCGTCGCGACCTTTACTGTCGGAACGGGAGCTCCGAGCGGAGTGCCGCGTCCTGTCGTAAAGAGAATCATATGTGCACCGCATGCAGTCTGTACAGTCGTGCTGACGATGTCGTTGCCAGGCCCCGAGAGAAGATTGAGGCCCTTTTTAGAGACTCTCTCACCGTACTTGAGTACGCCCGAGACAGGAGCGGAGCCGCCCTTCTGCACGCACCCGAGTGACTTGTCCTCAAGTGTCGTAATACCGCCGGCCTTGTTTCCCGGGCTCGGGTTCTCGTATACAACCTGTCCGTGTGACACAAAGTAATGCTTGAAGGCATTTATCATGTCGACAATCTCGTTGTAGACCTCTCTGTCCTCTGCTCTGTCCATGAGTACCTGCTCGGCACCGAACATCTCGGGAACCTCTGTAAGGATTGCAGTTCCCCCGATGGAAACAAGCGCATCCGTAAAGCGTCCCACAAGAGGATTTGCAGTAATGCCGCTGAGGCCGTCCGAGCCGCCGCATTTCATGCCGACGACAAGGCGTGATGCCGAAACGACTGTCCTGACATCGTCCTTCATAGCCGATGCAATCTCCCCCAGAAGCTTCTTTCCGCTTTCAAGCTCGTCCTTCTCGTTCTGGCATACCATGAACTTGACTCTGCTCTCATCCACCTCACCCAGGAGCTCCCTGAAGGAGTCCATGGTATTGTTTTCGCAACCCAGTCCTATTACAAGGACACCGCCTGCGTTGGGATGATGCACCAGACCCGAGAGAATCTTTCTCGTGTTCTCATGGTCTTCCCCCAGCTGCGAGCAGCCGAAGGGATGAGTCCATGCTCTTACACCGTCCTCGAGGCCGAGGTTTTCGTTGCCCCATGCTTCGAGAGTCTTCGAGATCTGGTTGACGCATCCGACAGTCGGGACGATCCAGAGTGCGTTCCTGATGCCGATCCTGCCGTCCTTTCTCTCGTATGCCTTGATACACGGGCAGCCGTCGCTGAGACGGCGGCGCATTGTGGACCTGAACTCCTCTGCGCACTTTTCTGCCGTCTCCTCGTCATAATGATATTCGGCTTCTTCGCTCAGCTGTGTCTTTATGTTGAAGGTATGTACCCACTCACCTTTCTTGATATCTCTCAGAGCTTTTCCGATCGGGTAGCCGTACTTGATGACACCCTCGCCTTCCCTGATGTCCGTCAGGGCGACCTTATGGCCTGCCATGACATCTGAAAGGATTGTAATCGGACTCTCCTCCACGATATCGACTTCGCCCGCTGTAAGCGGCTCAAGAGCTACGGCGACATTGTCCTTCGGGTTGATTTTATATAACTTGACCACTACTTACTCCACTACAGTCTTCATGGCTTCTGTCATGCCGACTGTCCAGATCTTCTCGAGATCCTCTCTGACGAGAGCCTCAAGGCCTTCAACCTCTCTGAGGTCCTGTCCCCACCATTCAACCTTGCCGAGAACTTCGGAAGCAAGGACAGAAGCCTTCTCTTTAACATCCTTATAGCTTCTTGAATAGATTTCAGCGAAGAAGTCTACAGCATCAGTATCCTTGATCTGATATTCCACGCCGTCCCTGAGACCGTAGTAGCCGCCGTCTTCCTTCTTCTTCCCTTCATAGAATGCGATAAGCGCTGCAAGCGAGAAGACGAGAGTCTTCGGGAGCTTTCCGAACTTCCTGACATAGCCGAGAAGTGAGGGAAGGTCTCTTGTCTTGAACTTTGATGTGCTGTTGAGGCTGATGGACATCAGCATGTGGACGACACACGGGTTGCGGAAACGGTTGAGAACGTCTCCTGCATAGCCTTCGAGAAGTGCCTTGTCGCCGTCCATCGAGGGGATGATCTCCTTGAAGAGTCCCTGATCCATGAAGGAAGAGACCAGCGTGTCGTTCATACATTCCTCGATCGTGTTCTTTCCTGTGAGGTAAGCCGCAAGGACAGTCATTGTATGAGTACCATTGAGGATCCTGACCTTCCTTGTTCTGTAGAAGGACATATCATCAGTCCAGACGACGTTGAGACCAGCCTTGCCGGTCGGGAGCTCGTCCTCATGGCTTCTGTGTGTATATTCGATAGCCCAGAAGAGGAACTTCTCTGCACAGTCGAGGAGGTTGTCCTTGTAGCCGAACTTCTCGCAGAACTCGTCAGCTGTTGCTCTCGGGTAACCCGGGACGATTCTGTCGACAAGCGAGCAGCAGAAGTCGCATGACTCGTCAATCCACTTCACGAAGTCCTCTTCAAGCTTCCATTCCTCGGCATGCTTGAGAACATACTTTCTCAGGAACTGTCCGTTCTTGTCGATGAGCTCGCACGGGATGAAGATGAGGCCCTTGCTTCTGTCGCCGTTGAATGTCTTGTATCTTCTGTAGAGGAAGGCTGTGACCTTTCCGGGGAAGGACATCTGAGGCTTGTCCTCGAACTTCACAGTCGGATCATATGCAATACCGGCTTCAGTTGTATTGGAGAATACGAACCTGAGAGTCGGAATGTCAGCAAGTGCAATGTACTTCTCGTAATCCGTATAGGGGTTGATACATGAATCAACGGAGGTGATGACTCTGTCCTCCTCGACCTTCTCTCCGTTCTCGACGCCGCTGAGGATAGTTGTGTAGATACCGTCCTGGGCATTGATCATGTCACCCATTCCGTGAGGGAGCGGCTGGACCATGACAACAGAACCGTTGAAATCTGCCTTTTCATTCATCACATCGATCTGATAGTCGATGAATGCCCTGAGGAAGTTACCCTCGCCGAACTGTACTGCCTTGACAGGACGCACTGTCTTCTTAACAACTTCGTTGATTGCTTTCATAGCACTCTCCTTTTCTGCTTACTTCAAAAAATAGCGCAAGCTGTTAAAAGTTTAAATTGCACGCCGTATTAGGTCAATGAAATGCTTTATTTCTATTCTTTCCACTTTTTGAACAAAGCAGATACAGATAATGAAATATCTTTTGAAAGTACAAACGGGAATGACGACATCAGAGACAAGAGAAAAGCCGGCAGATCTCCTTCAAGCCCGTCACCTCGGCCGTCATCCCCCCTTTGTACAGGATTCCCCCTCCGAATCCGAAGACCATTATATGTCTTCCCCCATAGGACATAAACGACCCGATATTTAACAATAGAAGTCGCCCGTCCCAGATTCCGAACACATCGTCTGCCAATTCCATCCCCTCTGAGCGAAGAACACCCTCCGGCAAAGCGAAGGGTGCATGAGAATAAATCATGTCATCCATCTGAAAGTTGAGACGGATAACGTCTTCTGCATACCTGATAAAACTATCTTTCACAATCCATATCCGATGCCGGCAATACCGGCTCCAGAAGCTATAGACCGATACTCACCTGTAGATACAGGATTCAATGTACGCCCGGTCAAAGCAACAGCACTTGTCTTTCCGCTGTTTCTCAAATCAGAAAGCACTCTCCACCTTATGTAATGAAGAGTGCTTCAAACATTAACTCATCCTGGGTTAACTACTAGACGTATATATACTTATTAATCATCAGTCCAGGTTTTTCCATTAATAGTAATTGTGTAATTACTTGCCTGTTCAACACGGAATGTCTCCTTACTGCTGATTGGATTTAAAGTACAATTCGTCAAGGTAACTGTATCATCCGCACTTCTAATGTCCACTATATATTGTTTTGTGTTACCGTCCAATATTCTGCTTGCATCAAAAGTACAGCCATCAAATTTCATTGTATTACCATTTGCCGTTTCGTTGATTACAACACCTGCAAAAGAATTACTATCTCCACCTGTTGCCTCCGGATTTACAGTTATAAAAGTAGAATTTGATGCTTCTACAGATAATCCAGCCGCGTGGCTTTGAACAGTAGCCCAGCCTTGTATTGTGCTATTCTTAATAATAACCTTTGCGTCTTTGTTATCGTCAGGATAGATATTAAGAGCATAATAATGAGGAAGCTTTAAGCTAACGTTATCTAGAACGGTTGTTCCATTGTTATTTATCTGAATACCTCTGAAATAAGAACCATAAGTTGAAGATTCAATAGAAACATTCTTTATTGTTACATCAATTGATTCTTCAGTAATAGTAATCAATCGTGCATCGCTTTCAGATATAGCATCATTATTATATAGCTTATAACCATTTCCATTCAAAGTAATGGGCTTATCTATTTCAATAGCTGGAGTTTGCCCCCTGTTTGCCATTTTTAGATCTACATCCCTTATAATATCTACTGTTCCACCATTGGCTGCTCCATCAATTGCAGACTGAATATCTGCATAGTAAGTCTCTCCAACCTTAGCCTCCGGGAATACGACAGCACTGTTTGTCTCGGAATTGATTGTGAAATTGCCTTTAACTGTACCTGTTACCAAGACAGGCCAGTTCTCTCCGTCCTGATAAACATAGAGGCTCTTTCTGACTGTTGTTTCAGCAATTTTGAGTTCAACGTTATCAAGCTCGACTGTTGTTCCGAACGGGTATGCACCTGTGTTCTTATCTCCGATTACAAGTGCAGCAAGAGCAACACCGTTACCTTCTCCCCACGTTGTAAGATCATCGCCGTATTCAGTCTTTGTTGATGTTGCTTCGATTGTAGAATTGACTATTTTCTTCTCATGCTCTGTATCGGCACCGCGGATGATTGCTCCCTGCTTCTCTCCGATAAGATTAGAGTTGGAAATCAGGAGTGTTGACGGAACATTGCAGAGAAGAGCTGTAGTATCTTCCTTATACTCTGTTCTCGATTCAGATGAATATGTCTTCAGCGTCGAGTTATCAATCTTGATGGAGACATATGTATCAGCAGCATTCGACGCATTTGTTGCAACCGCATAGTAGCCGTCTAAGATTGTGATGTTTGAGTTATTCTTTATCTCAAGAGCCGCAGGATTTGATCCCTTGAAAAGCTGAACGCCTCTATTGCACTCAACATCTTTCATAGTAACAGCATCAAGTATTAGCGTTGCGTTCGTCTTGACTGTAAAGCCGTTGTTGGAAGCATTTCCGGTTATCTTTCCGTTCCTGAACTCGACTGTATATGCCTTGTCGGAAGAATCGAGAAGGAAACCATCGCCGGATACAGAAAGATCAATCGTCTTCCCGCCGAGGTCAAGAGAAAGGTTCTGCTTGATTGTGACAGTCTTGCTGACAGTTACATCACCCTTGAGTTCAAGCTCTGTTGTATCGCCGAGATTCTTAAAAGCATCCTCGAGTGTCGAATAGTATCTGTTCTGGCTCTTGTTATAAATAGGAGCAGCCTTCTTGCTTGCGACGACGAACTCTGAGAAGTGTGTAGTCTTGAATGTAACCTTACCTGTTGTTGGATCATAGTTTACTTCTGTCGGCTGGGCACCATCACCGTTGTACTTGACTGTTACATCTCCCGCATCAAGACCCGGAGCGATATATGTCGTGACAGTTACTGTCTTATCGCCGAAGTTCTTGACGCTTGTGCTTGTACTGCCGCTGATAGCATCGAGGGTGAGCTTGATACTGCCGTATACAGCAGCCGAACCTCCGTCTTCTGCTGTGATTGTGAACGCATCGCTTGCAGTCTCTGCTGAGAGAGTCTCGGCAGAGAGACAGTATGTTGCATCTGCCGCTGTGAGAGCACCTGCTTCGAATGCTACTTCCGAAGTATTTGTCTTTGGAGTTTCTGCTGTTGAGTCATGAGCTTCAGTCTTGGGCGCGACTGCAACTTCGATATTTTTCGCTTCTGTTGAAGATGCTGTGAATGACTTGATAGCTGTCTTCTTCACATCGAAGGATGCATAGGAATCAGCCTTCTCTGTCAGATCTCCGCTCACGACTGTCGTTGCACCGCCGTAGACTCTGAAGCCGAATGCTTCGTCATAAGCAACGGGCTTTGACACATCGCCGTTGATATAAGCCGTAATCTTGCATGTGTAATAGTCGACAGCGACAGGGAATGTATCCGTAAAAGAACCGTCTGAAAGGACATACTTGAGAGGATATCCCTCTGCTTCGCCATCATACTCCCCGAGAGCAATCTTGAAAACATTGGCTCCGGTGATTGAGCTGTCATTTGTCAGGATGTATGTCGTAGCCTTTTCGATGCCGTATGCCTCGATCTTGAAGAGAGGAGCTTCGCTTCCGCCATCCTGCCATTTGAAGTATGCGTCGTCGAACTTGAGGTAGCCGCTCTCCCCTGCGGGCTTTACTTCTGCTGCGATGCTCTTTGTCTCACCACCGCGAAGTGTTGCCGTAATAGTACCATCATTTTCGTAGACGAGCTTTGAGCTATCGGGTGTTTTGTTATCTTCCGTGAGGCCTGCATAAGCCTTGAGTGTGAACTTCCATCCGCCCTGTGAGAAGGGACCGATTGTTCCGCTGAGGCCCTTGTTGACAGTAATGGTTCCACTCTCATCCTTTTCAGCCGTTACAGGAGTTTCCTCTGCCGTAGCACCTACCTTGCCGTAGCTGTCGGTCTTTTCGGCTGTATAGAACCAGTAAAGGTTATCATAATCCTGGATATCGTAATCAGCTTTGAAGGCTCTGTCGTCTCTGCCGAATCTGATGTACGCGATTCCGTCCCCATCCCCGGGAACATTGTTCTGTACCGCACATGACACGAGCAGGCAGATAGCTGCCGCTACGAGTACGAGACATGTAAAAAGTGTTCTCTTCATATTATTCTCCTATCTTTTAAAACTTCTATTTAAAATCTGATGACCAGATATGTTTTCCTCTCACTTTCAGTACGCCTTCAGGACTGCGAATGCGATATCGACTTCGCGTCCTGATGAATCAAGAACATGACAGTAGACCTTGAATGTTCCCGAGCTTCCAGAAGCATAGGAAACCGTGAACGGGTCGGCTCCATCGATGATTCTGTTCCCGCCTTCATCGCTCCAGTAACAGTCCGCTGCCTGCGCTGTGTATCTCAGCTTCCATGTGTTCCGCATATTCGCAACCTTCTCCGCCTTGACGGCACCGAAGGAAGCTGTAATCTCGAATGCGCCGGCGTGCTCTGTCGTGCTGATGTCCTCCATGCCGCAGACTGTGCACTTTCTCGTAACCTTGAGCGCTCTCTCACCTTCTTCCGTGTCGAAGGTGTATTCGTATGAATGACTTCCCTTCTCGAAGATATCGTTACATACAGAACAGACCTTCCAGTGGTTGTCATCGTCTGTAATCCAGTCTCCGAGAGAGTGCTCTTCAAGCGGCAGATCCGTCAGGCGGTGCAGCTCTTCCTCTGTTGTTATAATTTCCCCCTGGTCTTCCCTTACCGAGTATTCACCCGTATGTGCAGTACATTTCCAGTAGACCGTATGTCCTTTCTCCGTACATGTTGATCCAACGGCATCAACCTTCACCCAGTTATGCGGAATATCTGTTTTCTCCGTATGTCCGCAGACACTGCATGTCCTTTCTCTGAAGCCCTCATCTTCAGATTCCGTCCATTCGGAATACCTGTGGTCTTCAAAGCCGTAGTCAATGTCCTCTATGACGCAGTGCCACCAGTGCTGCGTATCATTCTTGTAGATGGTGCCGTCTGAGGTATGACCTGTCTTCGGCAGTATATAATCGTTGATATCGACTTCGGTCACGCCGCCGGGATCGGAGAAGTATACGTGGCAGCGTCTGCACTCGTAGATGTCGTCGCTGAGACCTGTCGAAACACATGTCGCATCCTTTTTATCATGTTTCTCCAGCGGCATCTGATGTCCGAGCGACGGTATTTCAACATATTCGGTCGAATAAGAGCAGTTTCTGCAGACCTTGTATCCGCTGTGTCCGCTCTCTGTACATGTCGGGGCCTTGGCTGCGACCATCTGATAGTCATGTTCTCCCCACTTCGGATAGATTGCCGTATACCCGGGGATCATGACATCTCTCTCGCGTATGCGGACATCCGGGTTATTTGTAAGGTACCACCCCAGGAACTCTCCGTCCTCTGTATGAGGAAGGGACGGAAGATTCTTCCACCGGGCACTGGCGCTGTCGACTTTGTCGTACTTGATTGAACTGAGGATGGATGCCTGATTGAGGGAGTCAAGCTTTATCTCCGTTATGGAAGATTCAAGCTCGACACTCTTGAGATTGACTATGTCTCCGTCGCTCTTGAATCCTGCAAAGTATTTCACAGGAACAGACTCTCCGCCATGTGCAACGTATGCGGGGACGAAGATGCTCTCAAGGGATGCTCCCTTTATGACGGATGCCGTGTAGTATGTGCCGTCGGGAGAGAGTGTGAACTCCATATACGGGAAGATGTACTCGTTGACGCTCTCTCCCTCGGGGAGCATCTCGATGTTGCATGAGACGAGTGTGATGATGAGTGTGAGTGCTATTATGAGATACTTCTTCATTTTCATCAGCACCTCAGAACATGTATGAAAGGGAGAGCGAGATCGGCTCTGTGAGAATCGTGATTGAATCTGTCAGCCTGTTTTTCGTGTAGCTGTATGCAAGATCCACCCTTGTGAATGCACCAAGTGTGAGGTGCCCGTTTATGATGTAGTCAAAGCCGAGACGCACTGCCGCGTAGGCTGTGACGTTTGCCTTTCTGTTGTTTATGTGGAATAAGGCTCCTGCCGCATAGCCTGTATAGAGCTCGATGTAGTCCGTTACAGGGAGTGTGAGGTCGATGCCGAGGCCGGCCTTTATGTAGTGGACGCTGCTCTCTCCGGGGATGATCGTCTCACGCTTGAGAGTAAGGCTGTAGCCCGCCTCCGGATATATACGGACCTTACCCATTATCGTGAAATCCGCTTCTATTGAGGCGGTAAGGCCGTAGACGGAGTCCATGGTATCTCTTGCACCGGGGATGCTGTGGCCGTTGTAGAACGAGTAATATGTATAGCCGTATGGGGCAAATGTTGTTCTGAGGGAGAAGGCAAGATCCTTTGTGTAGCTTGTGACTGCACTCTCTGACCAGAGAACGCCGTCACAGGACGCCTGGATATGGAGAATGTTGCGTCCAGAGGAAGGAAGGATCACACTTTCTATGCTGCCGTCGATGACTGTCCACGCAGTCTCCTTCTCTCCGTTCAGCTGATAGCGGTAATAGCCGACGCTTTCTCCCGGATTATTCCATGACCATGCAATTTCAGATGAGAAAAGAGGAACGGAGGCAAAGAAGAGGAAGAGGAATACAGACAGAATCCCCTTCTTTTTGACACTCAGCCTATACTTTGAGCGGCGCCCCCCCCCCAGACATTTCTCTGACGGCTTCCGCTGCCTTATATGGTAGCACTATTTTTCCCCTGTTGGCCTTGCCAACAATTAGAGAGTAAGGCCGATGGGGTGGAAATGCAAACGATTTTTCCTCATCGGCGTCGATTTTGACCTTCCGATAAGGTTTTTAACTGGATATTCCAGACAGTGTGTTCGTTATTTTCTGTTCTTTTACAGATTGCCGGAAGCTGTCAGAATGCGGGCCGTAAAAAATCGGCCGCCCGGATTTACGGACTGACCGACTGTACTTTCTTCAGGAAAGCTTATTTGTTCATAGCCTCTGCAACTGCGACTGCAACTGCGACAGAAGCACCGACCATCGGGTTGTTGCCCATGCCGATGAGGCCCATCATTTCGACGTGTGCCGGAACTGAGGAGGAGCCTGCGAACTGTGCGTCGGAGTGCATTCTTCCCATTGTGTCCGTCATGCCGTAGGAAGCAGGACCTGCCGCCATGTTGTCCGGATGGAGTGTTCTTCCCGTACCGCCGCCGGAAGCGACTGAGAAATACTTCTTTCCGATCTCGTTGCATTCCTTCTTGTATGTACCTGCAACGGGGTGCTGGAATCTTGTCGGGTTTGTCGAGTTACCTGTGATCGATACGTCGACGCCCTCATAGTGCATGATTGCGACGCCTTCTCTGACATCGTCTGCGCCGTAGCAGTTGACTGCAGCTCTTTCACCCTTCGAGTAAGGTGTTCTCGAAAGGACCTCGAGCTTACCTGTGAAGTAGTCGAACTTCGTCTCGACATAGGTAAAGCCGTTGATTCTGCTGATGATCTTCGCAGCGTCCTTTCCAAGTCCGTTGAGGATGACCTTCAGAGGCTCCTTTCTGGCCTTGTTTGCGTTTCTGGCAATACCGATAGCACCTTCAGCTGCTGCAAACGATTCGTGTCCTGCGAGGAATGCGAAGCACTTCGTCTCGTCACTCAGGAGCATGGCTGCAAGGTTTCCGTGTCCGAGACCGACCTTTCTGTCGTCTGCGACGGAGCCGGGGATACAGAAGGACTGGAGGCCTTCGCCGAGGGACTTTGCAACATCATATGCGCTCTTCTGGCCCTTCTTGATTGCGATGGCAGCACCTGTTATATAAGCCCAGCATGCGTTCTCGAAACAGATCGGCTGGATGGACTTTACGATGTTGTAGACATCCACGCCCTTCTCGTCACAGAGCTTCTTTGCTTCCTCGATCGATGCGATTCCATATCCGTTGAGGACACCGTTAATCTTGTCAATACGTCTTTCATAACCTTCAAATAAAGCCATCTTGTCCTCCTCATTCCTTTCTGGGGTCGATGTACTTGACGGCATCAGCAAATCTGCCGTAAGTCTTCTTCGCCTTCTCGAGAGCCTCTGCAGGATCCACACCCTTCTTCACGTTCTCCATGAAGACACCCATGTTGACATATTCGTAACCGATGATCTCGTTGTTCTCGTCAAGAGCCTGGCGGAGGATGTATCCTTCAGCAAGGTTGAGATATCTGGGTCCTTTGGCACGGGTTGCATAGGTCGTTCCGACCTGCGAGCATGTGCCCTTTCCGAGGTCTTCGAGACCTGCGCCGATAACAAGTCCGTCCTCACTGAATGCGCTCTGGCTGCGGCCGTAGCAGATCTGGAGGAAGAGCTCTCTCATAGCTGTGTTGATGGCATCACAGACAAGGTCCGTGTTGATAGCCTCGAGAACTGTTCTGCCGACGATGGCTTCACTTGCCATGGCAGCCGAGTGAGTCATGCCCGAGCATCCGATTGTCTCGATGAGTGCCTCCTCGATGATCCCGTTCTTGATATTGAGAGTAAGCTTGCATGCTCCCTGCTGGGGTGCACACCAACCGACACCATGGGTGAGACCCGAGATATCCTTGATCTCCTTGGCATATACCCACTTTCCCTCTTCAGGAATCGGAGCACAGCCGTGCTGTCCACCGCACCTTACCGTACACATGTTTTCAACTTCTGTAGAATACTTCATGTATAATCTCCTAAAAGTGTTTTTCGACTTAAAGTCCTTACTTGTTCATCATAATACCAAACCGCTATTTTTTTAAAGAGTATGGATTCAAAAATGGATTAATCTCATCCGGTACATGTAAGGCGGAGAAAAACAACGATATTGACGAATTTACATTTTCGGGAATTTTCTTCTTACATTTTCGGGAATTTTACAGTAAACTGGGGTTGTCATGTCAGGATACTATAGACGATACATCGAAAAACAGATAGAAACGGCACTCAGGACAGCAGGAACTGTCGTTGTCACAGGTCCGAAATTCTCGGGAAAGACAACAACTTCGATGCTCTTCCAGAAGAGTTTTATAAAGCTGAACACCGCATCTGTCATAGCCGTTGCGGCATCCGATCCGAAGGGGATACTGGAGGGGGAAAAGCCGAGGCTTATCGACGAATGGCAGACCGTCCCCGATATCTGGAACGAAATAAAGAACGACCTCGACGAAAACTACGTCTTCGGAAAATACATTCTCACGGGTTCCTCCACTCCCGCGGACAGAAGGAAAATCT
>CAVACS010000005.1:0-32823 GCA_963587105.1 Anaerovoracaceae bacterium
CGGGAAGGACAACCGACGTATCGGTTTCAGCCAGCCTTCTGTTGTTGAAGTTACCAGCCGGATCTGCAACAAGAAATTCACTTCGGGCATACTTCTCTGCCGTCCAGGTCTTCCCGATGAACTTTGCACCGACTATGTTGACTGCCCCGAAGGTCTCAAGATACTCTTCGACCTTCTTCTCGATAATACGCGGTGAATAACCTTCCTTCTGCATATTGAACCTCATCTGCACATATGATGATATAACAATTATCAGAAAGTGACAAAGTCATTTAATCAAATTCGGTAATGTCATTTTATCAAATTCGGCAAAGTCATTTTATCAAATTCTGAAAACTGTCCGGAAAAATAGACCCGGAGACTGAACTAGTCCGTACCTTTTACGTCTGATTGTATTCTTGTGATTATGAAAGGGTTATGGAGCCGAGCGGAATCGAACCGCCGTTTATGCCATGCGAAAGCATCGTTCTACCATTGAACCACGGCCCCTTGATCTGTTGTGATTCTACTTCTTTGCTCCGCTTTTGTTAAGCATGGAAGCAAAAGAAAATGTGCACCGCAGTCACCTGTGATGCACATCATCTGATTTCGTCTGTTCTCAGTTGAAGGATGCTGCCAGAGCACGGGAGAATTCGGCCGGGTCATGGGGAAGAATGCCTTCCTGGATAAGAGCCTGGCCGAGAAGAACGAGGGAAAGATTCTTCACCTCCTCGTCATTCTGGCTCTCCTCTATTCTCTTCACGAGGCCCGATGAGGGGTTGATCTCGAGGATAGGCTTGATGTCCTCGACAGGGCCGCCCATCTGTTTCATGAGTCTCTGCATCTCCATTCCCGGGTCGTTCTCGTCGATGATGACGGAGGACGGAGCCTCTCCGAGACGTGAGGATACGATGACCTTCTTGACTCTGTCTCCAAGCGCCGTTGTAACCTTTTCGGCAAGCGGGCTCTTCTTCTCGTTCTCGGCCTTCTCCTCGTCTGTCGAAATCTCGTCGAGTGCATCGGAGCGGTTGATGGCCTTGAGAGGTGTCTTGTCGTACTCCGGAACTGTGCTTATGACGAGCTCGTCGATATCTTCATCGAGGATGAGCACTTCGTAGCCCTTGCTCTTGAATGCCTGTACAAGCGGGGAAGCCTTGAGAATCTGCTCGTTGCCGCCGCAGATGTAGTAGATGGCCTTCTGACCTTCCTTCATCCTCTCCTTGTATTCCTTGAGAGATACCCAGCCGTCCTTCTCTGATGAGTGATATCTGACGATGTCGAGAAGAGCGTCCCTGTTCGCATAGTCCTGATAGAGACCTTCCTTGAGCGGGCGGTTGTACTGCGAGATGAACTTGTCGTAGAGCTCGCTGTTGTTCTCGCTGATCTTCTTGAACTCCGAGAGAAGCTTCTTGACCGAACCGTTACGGATTGCGGCCATGATCTTGTTCTCCTGGAGAATCTCTCTCGAAACGTTGAGCGGGAGATCCTCGCTGTCGATTACGCCGCGAACGAACCTGAGATACGGCGGCAGCAGCGTCTTGTCGTCGTCTGTGATGTAGACACGCTTTACATAGAGTTTAACGCCCGGCTTGTAGTCGGCGTAGTTCATGTCGAAGGGAGCCTTTGCGGGAATGAAGAAGAGCGTGGTGTACTCTGTCGTTCCCTCTGCCTTCGTATGGAGGTAGAAGAGAGGATCCTCGTAGTCGGAGTAGTTGTTCTTATAGAACTCCTTGTAGTCCTCGTCCTTGAGCTCGCTCTTGTTCCTTCTCCAGAGTGCCGAACAGGAGTTGATCTGCTCGTTCTTGTGTTCAACACTCTTCTTGCTCTCCCCGTTCTCGTCCTTCTCGCTCTCGTAGTGTGTCTGGTCATACTCGAGATAGATCGGGTATGCGATATGGTCGGAATACTTCTTGATGAGATTCTCGAGAGTCCATCTTGTAGCATATGTCGAGTCATCATCGTTGAGATAGATTTTGACAGTCGTACCCTGCTCCGCCCTCTCGGCCTTCTCTATCGAGTAGCTTGTCTCGCCGTTGGACGACCAGAGCCATGCATCCTCTTCGCCTGCCTTTCTTGAAAGGACCTCGATCTTCTTTGCAACCATGAACGCCGAATAGAAGCCGACGCCGAACTGACCGATGAGGTTGGAATCCTTCTTCGCGTCGTCGCTGAGAGAAGCGAGGAACTTCTTTGTTCCGCTTGAAGCGATTGTTCCGAGGTTCTCGTTGAGATCCTCTTCGTTCATTCCGATACCGTTATCACTGATGGTGAGGGTTCTCTCACCCTCTTCGGTGAAGGAGATCTGGATCTTCGGATCGAATGAGTATCCCTTGAGCGGTCCGTCGATAAGGGACATGTACTTTAGCTTGTCTATGGCATCTGATGCGTTTGATATGATTTCACGGACAAAGATTTCCTTGTTTGAATAAAGGGAATGGATCAATAAATGCAGAAGGTCCGCGACTTCCGTCTTGAATTTTTTGTTTGACATTATGTCCTCCAATCATGTGAAAAGATAATAACGGAATTCTGAAGAGGCAAGAAATCTGTTCTCTTTTCCAAAACCGTGATTGTGTTATAATGACACCATGGATTTCTCACGACCCGATAACGCCAGAAAGATAAACAGACTCAAGGTCCTCAACGCACTGAGGAAGACGGATTTGTCGAGAGCCGAGCTCTCTCGTGAAATCGTACTGAACAAGGTCTCTATTTCCGAGATAACCGATGCGCTCATAAAGGAGGGGCTCATAGAGAGCGGAATGAAGGACATGTCGACACAGGGCAGGCCGAGCACGAAGCTTTCAATTGCAAAGAGGAACGGGCGTGTATTCTCATTCGTCTTCTCCTCGTCGACAGTCACTGCGGCGGCGTCGAATCTCACGGGACAGGTGCTGCGTTTCGAGCGCTTTCCGAAGGACGAGAACATGGTGAGCCAGATCGCTCAATTCATAAACAAGATGACTCAGGACAACCCCACAGTCTACGGTGTGGCAGTCGTAGGTGCAGACGAAACTTCCGTCCCCTCATCGGCATTTCCCTGGCCCGTGATATATACCTCGGCACCCGTTGCACAGGCAAGGGCCGAAATAGAGGTAAAGAGAGAGGAGAAGACACTCTTCGTCTCATGGGGCGATACGATAGAAGGTGTCTACTATGACAGGTTTCTCCACTATATACCGACTCTCGGACATATGAAGGTCACAAACGGCATAATGTGCACATGCGGCGCAAACGGATGCCTTGAGGCTGTGGCATCGGGACTTGTAATAAAGAGGATGACCGGAATTGGGCAGTACAGACGACTCACGACTGAAGAAAAGGGGCTCAATGCCATCGACGATGTCTCGAAGAACCTGACATTTGCACTCAGTGAAGCTGTGCAGGCGCTCGCGGCAGAGGATGTCGTGATCACCGGGGAGCTCAGCAGCATGCCCGACGATCTCTGTGCATCCATAAGCGACAGGCTTAAAATGACGCTCCCTCCATCAAGAAGGAGCGTAGGTGTACATAAGGGGGTACGCGGAGACAAGGCGACACTCGAGGGCGCGGGAATAATGGCGCTCGACGAGTTCTTCTATCACTCGGATCTCCTTTCAGCACTGGATGAAATCCAGACTAAGACCTCATCTCGGCTGTAAGGATGAAGTAAACCGGAAGGATGAGAAGGAAGCCCAGGTAGTAGATCGACCATCCTGATAAGAAGAAGAGAACGAGGGCAGGAACAAAGACAGATGCAAATGTCGAGATGACTGCAATAAGCGTGCTGACAGGTCCTCTGTTGAGGCTCCTCACGACTGCCGCAATGATATAGAAGACGATAACGATGACGGCGACAGATACGATCTCGACTATGAGATTCGTCTCCCCGCTCTCCTTTGTGTCAGTTCTCTCCGTCGCCGAAACGAACTGCAGTGCCGCGTTGGAAGAATCTTTCTTCGTCGGGTTGAAACCGTCCGTGCCTGTTTCCTTTGCGTATATCTCCTTGGCCTTGTCGAGTGTGTTCTTTCCCAGATACTCCTCGATGGTCTCTTCGTCGTACTCACCGTTCACGAGTGCATCCTTGATACCTTCGTAGCCCAGCTCCTCGAGAATCCCTCTCAGCTCGTTCTTGAGAGCGGTCTTCTCATTGAGAACAGCTCTGAAATCGGAAGCGAGTTTCTTCTCCTCCCCGCCGAGAGCCTCGATGACGAGGGCCTCCGGATAGGTTTCATCGAGAACAGAGGCGGCTACCTCTTCAAGCCCCTCGCTCATCCTCAGCGCCTCGATCTCCTTCTTGAGCTCCTCGACTCTCTTCTCGTATGCCTTGTAGACATCGTCTCCGAGGTAGCCCTGTACGTCGACCGGAGTATATGTACCGTTGTAGACTTCCCTGATGACTTCCTCAAGACCGTCACTCTCGTAAAGCTTCTTTATATCCTCTTCGGTTGTCTTGTTATAGACTCCTCCGAGTTCGACGATGTTCCGTTCCGTCCTGTCGAATGAGAATCTCGTCGTACCGCATGATACGAACAGAAGAAGCATTGTTACTATAATTAAAGGAAGATATCTCTTCATCTCTTTGTCACCCCGTCCGAAACTTTGTGCTACCTGTGCATTATAACAGAAAACATGCACGCGTTTGCAAGAACTTAGATTGTATAGGAAACCACCTCGGGTTACCAGCAATAAAAATACCGCAGGACTTGACTCCGGCGGCAACCTCCTTGTCCCCTTTTAGGGAGTTGCTCTTTCGCGCAACAAAATGATTGTTTCACACTTTTCACCATAGAGCAAGAAAAATATTATTTTTAATTTTGACATGGAAACAGTCGAAAATGAACGTTCCCGCCCCCGATCAGAACAAAACTATTTATTTTAACTATATCGAGTTGCCTTGACGGCATGCGGTGCTTACGGGTTATAATATTATCGAGAATAATTCTTGATAGATAAGTATCTGTTTCCAGATACTCTGTCTGTCACTCCCGCCGGGAGAAGAAAAAGAAGAACAGGAGGAATATATTCCATGATCCAGGCACAATTCGACCCCAGATCACTCTTCCAGATAGGCTACGGCCTCTACGTCCTGACGACCAGGGACGGGGAGAAGGACAACGGATGCATAGTCAACACGGTGATGCAGGTAACCTCATCGCCCTGTCTTGTGGCGGTGACTGTCAGCAGGGCCAACTACTCATGCGCCATCGTCTCGAGGACGGGTAAGCTCAATATAAACTGTCTGACGAAGGACACGCCGTTTTCCATCTTCAGCCGCTTCGGCTTTCAGAGCGGAAGGGATACGGACAAGTTCGATTCATTTGAAAAAGATAGAAGCGGGAACGGACTTGTCGTTCTCAAGGAGCATGTATCTGCATTCATCTCGCTCTCGGTTGAAAGAGAGATCGACCTCAGATCCCACATAATGTTCATCTGCACGCCCGTGGAAGGCCGCGTCATCTCCGATGAGGAGACCGTGAGCTACACATATTATCAGAAGAATATAAAGCCCTCACCGGAGAATACGGAGAAGAAAAAGGGCTTCATCTGCGAAATCTGCGGTTATATCTACGAGGGGGAGACTCTCCCCGACGATTACATCTGTCCCTGGTGCCAGCACGGAAAGGAAGTATTCAGACCGCTCTAGGGACAGTAGAAAAGCGGAGGCAAAGCCATGAAGTATTCCTCTTACTACATCACAGGTGCGACGGGCTTTCTCGGCCGTGCAATACTCAGGGAGCTTCTCTCGCGCTCTGCCGTCGTCCATGCCTTCGTGATGAAGGACGATCCCCTTATCGGGGAAATTGAAAATGAGGCGGTCCTCCACTACGGCGATATAACCGACTACGCCTCACTCGAGAGCTTCCTCTCCGGGGCAGGAGAAAAGAGCTGCGTCATCCACTCTGCCGGGATGGTCAGTGTTGCAACGCGTCCCGGAAAGGAGCTCTGGCGCATCAATGTCGAAGGGACGGAGAACGTCGTAAGGGCGGCTGTAAAGGCAAAGGCGGGGAAGCTCGTCTATGTAAGCTCCGTCCATGCGATGGCCGGAAAGCCCGGGGGAAGGGAAACAGAGGCCCTGCCGGAGGCCTTCAATCCCGACTTCGTCAAAGGCGGCTACGCAAAGACGAAGGCCGCTGCAACGAATGCCGTCCTCAGGGCGGCGGATAATGGGCTTGACGCCTCCATCGTCTTTCCGAGCGGAATCATCGGCCCCGGGGACGAGGGAATGGGAAGCATCAGCAGTATGCTTCTCTCCTTCCTCTCCGGAAAGCTCCCCTTCGCCGTCCGCGGCGGATATGACTTTGTCGACGTCAGGGACGTGGCATACGGAATCGTATCTGCTGCGGAAAACGGGAGAAAGGGAGGATGCTACATCCTCTCGGGCCACTATGCGACTATCCGCGATATTCTCGAGACGATTGGAGAGAACACCTCGATAAGAAGAAAGGTGTCATACATTCCGCTGGCACTGGCGAAGATCATCGCCCCCTTCTATGAGCTTGACTCGATCAGACGGAAGAAGAAGCTCTTCTTCACACCGTACTCGGTATCGGTTCTGGGCTCGAACGCCCTCTTCTCGCGTAAGTCGTCCGTAAGAGAGCTCGGCTACTGTCCCCGCTCCCTCGCAGAGACCCTTCTCGATACTGTAACGTGGCTGGGAAAGAAGATCACCGGAACGGAGGAAAAGAAGAAAAGAAGGAAACACTCCCGCTTCTGAGGCTCCGGGGGCGTCCAAATCGGCACCGGCATTTCCTCAAATATTCTTGCACATCACCCCTTTCACCACTATACTTTAGCTGTTATGAAAGAATTCCTCGTATGAGGAAGAATATCTTTGGAGGATATCAATGAAAAAAGTATTCACAGTACTTCTCGTTCTCTGTCTCTCCCTCTCACTCTTCGCACAGGGTGCTCAGGAAGCTGCAGCAAAGGCTGAGACAACCTACTCTATCGCAATGATCACCGACAGTGGTGATATCACAGACCAGTCTTTCAACCAGTCAACATACGAAGCTTGCAAGGACTATGCAGCAGCAAAGGGCCTCAACTTCAAGTATTTCAAGCCGACTGGAGACTCCGACACAGATCGTTCTGCTTCCATCGAGAAGGCTATTGACGAAGGCTTCAACATCATCGTCATGCCCGGCTACCTCTTCGGGCCTTCAATCGCAGCAGTCGCTCCCGAGTATCCCGATGTCAAGTTCGTCGCACTCGACGTTTCTGAAGGCGATGTAGGCGGATCTATCTCCAACGTCTACTGCATGGTTTACCAGGAAGAAATCGCAGGCTACCTCGCTGGTTATGCAACAGTTGCTCTCGGTTACACTAACCTCGGCTTCTGCGGCGGTATGGCAGTTCCTGCAGTTATCCGCTACGGCTACGGCTTTGTCCAGGGTGCAGATGCAGCAGCGGCTAAGCTCGGTAAGACCGGCACAGTCCAGTACACATATGCTAACCAGTTCTTCGGCGATGCAGATATCACAGCAGCTATGGACACAATGTATGCTAACGGCGCAGAAGTTGTCTTCGCATGCGGCGGCGGTGTCTACAACTCAGTTGCTGAAGCAGCAGTCAAGGCTGGCAAGAAGGTTGTCGGTGTCGACGTTGACCAGAAGGCTACAATCGACGGTGCTTACGGCGCAGACCTCACACTCACATCTGCTATGAAGGGCCTCTATGCTTCTACACAGGCTGCTCTCAAGACAATCGTTGAAGACGGTGCATGGGACACAGTTGCAGGTACATTCGCAACTCTCGGCCTCGTTTCCGGCACAGATGTTGATTCCAACTTCGTCGGTATCCCGACAGGTAACGGAACAGAGTGGTCAGACTCCTTCACACTTGATGATTACAAGGCACTCGTGAACGACGTCTTCACAGGCAAGCTCACAATCTCCAACGACACAACAGTCAAGGCTGCTGACAACGCAAAAACTCTCACAGTCAAGGATCTCGGAAACATCAAGTAAGATTTCCATATTCTGGAAAGGGGTCACTCCGGTGGCCCTTTTTTCATGCCAAGTCCCCGTCCCTGTTTTCGTTTTCATCTTGTGGTAATGCTGAAGGTATAATAAAATCAATCAAATGACTTGCAGTTTCCCCGCAGGAAAACATTAAGGAGGCATACATTGGCAGAAGAGTATGCAATTGAGATGCTGAATATCACCAAACGCTTTCCGGGTATCGTTGCCAACGACAACATCACCCTGCAGCTGAAGAAAGGTGAAATTCATGCACTTCTCGGAGAGAACGGAGCAGGTAAGTCCACACTCATGAGTGTCCTGTTCGGTTTGTACCAGCCTGAGGAAGGCATAATCAAGAAGGATGGTCAGGAAGTAAAGATCAAGGACCCCAACGACGCCAACGCACTCGGTATCGGAATGGTTCACCAGCACTTCAAACTCGTTGAATGCTTCAGTGTCCTTGACAACATCATCATGGGTGTCGAACCTGTGAAGTACGGCTTCCTCCAGAAGAAGGAAGCGAGAAAGAAGGTCCTTGCGCTCTCCGAAAAATACGGCCTGCACGTCGAGCCCGATGCCATCATCGAGGACATCACCGTCGGTATGCAGCAGAGAACGGAGATTCTGAAGATGCTCTACAGGGACAACGAAATCCTCATCTTCGACGAACCGACGGCCGTACTCACCCCCCAGGAGATAGCAGAGCTCATGCAGATCATGAAGAATCTTGCAGCCGAGGGCAAATCCATACTCTTCATCTCCCACAAGCTTGCAGAGATCATGGCTGTCGCCGACAGATGCACCGTCCTCAGAAAGGGCAAGTACATCGGTACCGTCGAAACTGCAAAGACGAACATCGAGGAGCTCTCGGCAATGATGGTCGGAAGAAACGTCAACTTCCACGTCGAGAAGAAGCCGATGACACCCGGCGAGCCCGTACTCGAAGTGAAGAACATGACTGTCGCATCCAAGATCCACAAGAACAATGCCGTCAAGAATGTCTCCCTGACAGTAAGAAGAGGAGAAATCGTCTGCATAGCCGGCATCGACGGCAACGGACAGACGGAGTTCGTACACGGTCTGACAGGACTCGATCCTCTCGTAAGCGGAACGATAATCCTCGAAGGAAAGGACATCACGAAGTCCTCCATCAGGGAAAAGAGCATCCTCGGTATGAGCCACATCCCGGAGGACAGACACAAGCACGGCCTCGTTCTCGACTACTCTCTCGAGGACAACCTCGTGCTTCAGACATACTTTGAACCCCAGTTCACCTCCAGGGCGGGATTCCTGAAGCGTGATGCCATCAGGGAGTATGCCGAGAAGATCATCGAGGAATACGATGTAAGATCGGGACAGGGTCCTGTGACTCCGGCACGCTCGATGAGCGGCGGTAACCAGCAGAAGGCTATCGTCGGAAGAGAGATCGAAAAGGCTCCGGAGCTCCTTATCGCAGTCCAGCCGACGCGCGGTCTCGACGTCGGCGCCATCGAATACATCCACAAGCAGCTCGTTGCCGAACGGGACGCAGGAAAAGCAGTTCTCCTTGTCTCCCTCGAGCTTGATGAGGTCATGGACGTATCTGACAGGATACTCGTCATGTACGAAGGTGAAATCGTCGGAGAGTTCGATCCGAAGAAGACAACGGAAGAAGAACTCGGACTCTATATGGCAGGAGCAAAGAGAATGGAGGTGAATGCATGAAAAAGAACATCTGGAAAACCAACGGCATGCAGTCTCTGATTGCCTCACTCATCTGCATCATACTCGGTCTCTTCATAGGATTCCTGGTTCTGCTTATTATCAACCCCTCGGGTGCTGCGGACTCGATCTTCTCGCTTATCAAGAATTTCATGGACTACAGCAGCCACCGCCTCAGGATGAAGAACCTCGGTTCGACTCTTGTCAAAACCGTCCCCCTTCTCATGTGTGCATTGAGTATCCTCTTCTCATATAAGGTAGGACTCTTCAACATCGGATGTTCGGGTCAGTATACCGCAGGATGCTGCGCAGCCCTCTTTGCCGCACTCAGGTGGGGATGGGGATGGGTTCCGTGTCTTCTCTTCGCAATGGTGGCAGGTGCCCTCGTCGGAGCGCTGGTGGGATTTTTGAAAGCCTACCTCAACGTCAACGAGGTTATCTCGGGAATAATGCTGAACTGGATCATCCTCTATCTGACGAACACGATTCTTTCAATCGTCCAGGATCCTGCAAAACCCTATACTCTCTCGCTGAGGAAGTATGCCCCGCAGGCTCTCCTGCCGACACTGGGAATGGACACGATCTTCAACAACAATAACGTGACAATCGCCATTCCGATTGCTGTCATCTTCGCCGTCCTCGTCATGGTGGTCCTCAACAAGACGAAGTTCGGTTACGAGCTGAAGGCAACGGGATTCAACAAGAATGCCGCCAAATACTGCGGAATGAAGGAGAACAGGAATATCGTTCTCTCCCTCCTCATTTCCGGTGCATTTGCAGGTATCGGGGCGGGACTCTTGTATCTTACGGGAATCGAGGACTGGGAGTGCACAAAGGCATCCGTTCCGGCAATGGGCTTCAACGGAATAGCCGCGACATTCCTCGGAGGTCTCAATCCCATCGGCTCCATCTTTGCCTCGTTCTTCATCGAACATATCACACTCGGGGGCGCAAACGTCGACCTCACGAAGTACAGTTCCCAGATATCGGATCTGATCAGCTCGATCATCATCTACCTCTGTGCATTCGTACTCTTCTTCAAGCTCAAGATGAACGACATCATCGCACACATCGAAGAGAAGAAGGCCCTCAAGGGTAAAAAAGCGGAAGGAGGTGACAAATAATGCTTTCAGTAATTCTGCTTATACAGTACACACTCATATTCTCCTCCGTCCTGATACTTGTCGCTCTCGGAGGATGCTTCTCGGAGCACTCCGGCGTCATCAACCTGGGACTCGAGGGAATCATGGTAATAGGAGCCCTCGGCGGAGCACTCACAATGCTCTTCCTGCCGATCGGGATTCCATCATTCTTCTACATCATCATAGTAATGCTGGCCTCGATGGCAGCGGGAGTCGCCTACTCTGCTCTCCTCGGTGTTGCCTCAATCAACTTCAAGGCTGACCAGACGCTCGTCGGAACGGCACTCAATCTTCTCGGAACGGCAGGAGCGACAGTCTTCGTGAAGGCTCTCAATACCTCCTCCAGCGGCGGAAGCAATGTCTCGTCTGACATCTATTATGTTGCACCGAAGAAGAAGTTCATCGAGAACATCGGCGCATTCGAATTCAACTGGTTCATGGTCATAACCATCATCGCCCTCGTCATCGCATACGTGGTGCTCTACAAGACACGTTTCGGCCTCAGACTCATGGCATGCGGAGAGCATCCGCAGGCAGCAGACAGCGTCGGTATTAACGTATACAGAATGAGATGGGCCGGAGTGCTGATCTCCGGTGCATACGGAGGACTGGGAGGAATCTGCTACATACTCGCAGGTGTCTCGATGTGGAAGTTCGAAAACGGAGTCGTCGGCTTCGGCTTCCTGTCCCTCGCCGTCATGATCTTCGGCCAGTGGAAGCCTCATAGAATTGCCCTCGCAGCCCTTCTCTTCGGCTTCTTCCGTGCTCTCGGAAACACATACAACGGCTTCGATTTCCTTGTGGCCCTCAATCTTCCGAGCAACGTCTACAACATGATGCCTTACATCATCTCGCTCATCGTTCTTGCCCTCACAAGCAAGATGAGCCGTGCGCCGAAGGCGGAAGGCATCCCTTACGACAAGTCACAGAGATAACCATACCTCTGTCATCTCAGGGCGGATTTCAATCCGCCCTCTTTATTTTCTTTGTTTTTCCATCTTTTCCCCTTATATTTATATAAAGGAGGACACGATGAGAACAAACATCATCATCCATTCTGTTTCAGGTAACATCTACCTGATTGCCCAGGCACTCAAGGACAAGCTGATTGAAGAAGGAGTAGACGCCAGAGTCTACAGAATAGAAGACAGCGACCTCCATATCGCAGCTGCAAAAGACAACGAAGCCAACGAATACTATGAGGACATCACATCTCTTCCGCTTGCTTCAAACGAGAAGCTCAGGAAGGCCGACACCATCGTTCTGGCATGCCCCGCCCTCTTCTCACTGCCGTCGGCAGAGATGGTGACATTCCTCAACGGAACAGTGGCGATGAGAGAGAGCAGAGAACTCGAAGGAAAGAGCTTCTATGCATTCTCCTCCTCAAGATACGGAGAAGAGGAAGGAAAGAGTGCCATAACAGGCCTTCAGCTCTGGGCTGACAGCATGGGGCTGGATATCATCACAGATCCTCTCTTTGTTCATGATGACGGATCAATCGTCGCAAAACGCCCGGGCGTCGAGATCGACGGCATAGTAAGCGAAATCGCATCTGCGATAAGTGGAAGATAGAGTCAGAAGTAAGTGGCTGAAAATAACGAGCTCATATAACGTTGCTCTATTGAGCGGCACTGTTGTATGCGGCTCTATATCGGCAGAAGAAAGCTTTTTTATCTCCCTTTCTGACCTCTCGCGGGTTTTTGTGCCTTAAAAAGCCGCCTCACAGGAAGCGGCTCTTTCTGTTATTCTATCTTCTCAGTCCTTCGGCCATGTGGAGATGATCGTCTTCACAAGGGCTGTAAACTTCGTCTTGACGAGTTTTCCTGTTTCGAGGACCTCCTGATGATTAAGAGGCTGATCCAGTATTCCCGCAGCCATGTTCGTCATGCAGCTTATGCCCATTGTTCTGAAGCCCATCTGGGACGCAGCGATGGCCTCGGGGACCGTGCTCATACCGCAGGCATCGGCGCCGGCAGTGCGTGCAAATCTGATCTCGGCGGGAGTCTCGAAATTCGGGCCGCTCATGAACATATAGACACCTTCTCTGAGTGTAATGTTGTTCTTCGCTGCCGCATCGCGTGCAACCTTCTGAAGCTCCTTGTTGTATGTCGTTGACATATCGAAGAAGCGTGCGCCGAGATCGTCGTTGTTGATGCCTCTGCAGGGGCTCTCCGAGCAGAGCTTGATGTGGTCTGTGATAAGCATCAGGTCCCCCACGTTCCAGCTCTTGTTGACGCATCCTGCCGCATTTGTGAGGATGAGCGACTTTATTCCGAGAAGGAACATCGTCCTTATGGGGTATACACACTCCTCCATCGAGTAGCCTTCATAGAAGTGGAAACGGCCCTGCATGCACATGACCATCCTTCCCTCGAGCTCTCCGATGATGAGCCTTCCCTTATGTCCCTGCACTGTCGATACAGGAAAGTGGGGAATGTCCTTATAGTCGATGATGACGGGGTTTCTGACCTCATCGCCGAGATCCCCCAGTCCCGAACCGAGCACTATCGCAAGCTCTACTTTCCTTCCGTCGAGCTTCGAGAGGATATAAGCAGCGCTTTCTCTGAGATTTTCCATTGTCTTTGTCATAGTCTTTCTTCTCCTTTTATCTGAGGTTTCCGAATGCCTTGAAGAAGAGTGCCCAGAACTTATCCGGATCGGCCTTTATGCCGAATCTGGTCTTCTGTCCTCTGTCCTCGAGGCCTCCTGTTGTCTTACCATATGTGGAATCACCCTTCGTTTCAACCACTATCGGACGGTACGAGAAGGTGAAGATCGACGGGTCTGCAAGATATGCAATGCAGCAGGGGTCGTGCATGGCCGGCATCTCACCTGCGACTTTGCATACGGCTTTCATGTAGAACTCCATGCTCCTCAGAAAGATATCCTTATAGGTCGTGTCGGGAGATGCCTTCACTCTGTCGAGAACCTCCTGAGTAAGGCATACCTGGAGTGTGACATCCAGCCCCATCATCGTGATGGGAGCGCCCGAGCGCATGACGATTGAGGCAGCCTCGGGGTCTGCAAAGACGTTGAACTCAGCACTCGGGGTCTTGTTTCCCGGATGGTCGACAGCCCCGCCCATGAGGACGATCTCCTTAAGAGAAGGAGCAAAACGTTCGTCTGCCTTTATGCATACTGCAAGGTCAGTCCACGGGCCGACGGATACATATGTAATCTCCCCCGGATGGCTGATCACATGATCCACCGCCCACAGTATTCCGTTTCCCTTCGACTGCTGTCTCTTACGCGGAGGAAATAGAGGGCCCTCGAAGCCGTTTTTCCCGTGAACATTGCCTGCAGTCACCTGATCGCGGAGAAGCGGCCCCTCTGCGCCGGCAAATACCGGGCACTCGAGGCCGAGGGCTTCCGCCATATTGAGTGTATTCTCCAGAGTCTTCTCTCTCGTCTGGTTTCCGGCACATGCAATAAGGCCGTCGATCTCTATCTCGTCTTCCAGTCCGGCGGCAAGTGCGATTGCTATCGCATCATCATGTCCGGTATCCACATCGAGTATGATTCTTCTTTTCATTGTATATATTCTCCATGGTATTTCACAATGTCGTCGAGGTCTCTTCTGATGCGGACTCTCGTCTCGTCGGGGTATCCGAGGGAAAGACAGACGGAAACCTGGTCTTCGTTCCTGTCGAGGCCCAGCCTTTCGATGAGTCTGTCGTTATCGAAGCCTTCGATTGCGCAGCTCGCTATTCCCTTCTCGGAGGCTGTCAGCATCATGAACGAAAGAGGAATATAGCCCTGGCTCTTCGCCCACATGTCAAGCTCGCCTCTTTTCTTGAGGTATTCCCAGTAGCCTCTGAAATCCTCGACATACTCCTCGACGGTTCCGGGAAACCTCATAGCCCGTCCCCGGACGAACTCTCCGTCGGGGTCGTAGTACTTTGCCTTCTTTACCGTGATCACAAGCGTCACGGGAGCCGTCTTCATACATTCCTGATTGAAGCATGCGTCGATTATGTCACTGCTTCTGCATACATATATGTCGAACATCTCCATGCCGAAGGATGTGGGGGCGAGGCGCGCACTCTCAAGAATGTCCTCAAGGTCCTTCTTCTCTATTCTCCGATCTCTATAATGCTTACATGCATAGCGGCGCTCTGCTGCTTTGAGTACGGCACTACTTTCCATTTCTGTACACCTTGTATGCAGTCTCGAGGGCGACCTCGATCATTCTTCTGTTTCCTTCCATTCTCTCTTCATCTCTGAAGCTCTTACCGGTAACGACGTTATCTGTCATGGTGAGAATCGACAGGGCTCTCTTATGTGTGTACATGGCATTGGAGTAGAGCGCCATCGTCTCCATATCCTGGGCGATGGCTCCCATACGGGCAAACGACTTCCACTCACCCTCTCCGAGAGCATTGTATGAAGAGAAGTAATCGGAGGAGAATATCATTCCGGCGTGGAACGGAAAGCCCTTCTCCCTCACGCTTTCTACTGCTTTCTCGAGAAGTGAGAAATCCACAGAGGGAGCGAATGTTCCTTTTAGAGAGTACTGCTCTGCCCATGCCCCGTCCGTGGAGCATGTGAGGGCGAAGACAAGGTCTCCGACCTCCATATCCTCCCTGAGCCCCGCCGACGTTCCTATCCGTATGATGTTGTCGACGTCATAGTGAGTGAAGAGTTCGTATGAGTAGATGCCGGCACTCGGGCCTCCCATGCCAGAACTCATCACGCTTATCGGCATGCCGCGATAAAAGCCGCTGTAGCCGAGCATGTTTCTGACGTCGGTCACAAGACGCGGCGAATCAAAGTAGTTCTCTGCACAGAATTTCGCTCTCAGCGGATCTCCCGGCATAAGAACGGTCGATGCGAAATCACCTTTTTCAGCACGGTTATGAGGTGTCATATCTCTTCCTCTCTTACGAACTTCCCTTCTCGTACGGAATACCGACAGATGCAGGAGCATAGTCGCGTCCCGAGAAGATGACGAGTGCAATGAGCGTCACAAGGTACGGAATTATATTGAATACCTGGCTCGGGATGACCTTGAGCGCCGGCACCATCGCAGAGATGGTACTGAGAGCAAGGGATGCACCGAAGAGAACACTCGCTCCCGTCACCCCCAGCGGAGTCCAGCGCCCGAATGCGACTGCCGCAAGGGCGATGAATCCCCTTCCGTTTGTGAAGTTCACTGTATACTGGATTGTCTGTGTAAGAACCGCACATCCTCCTGCAAGTCCCCCGAGGAGTCCTGAGGAGAGAACGCCGATGTACCTCGTACGTCTTACGTTTATACCGACGCTGTCAGCGGCCGCGGGATGTTCACCGCATGCCCTGAGATGCATTCCGAACGGTGTCTTGTAGAGAATGAACCATGCAAGCACCATTACGACTATTGCGATGTAGAGCGTCGGATAGAAGCCGAGGGAGTCTCTGATCATACCGATCTTGAAAGCCTCGGAGCGGTCTGTTCCGTAGATACGCTGGCATGCAAATACCGTAACACCCGTTGCAAGGAGGTTTATACCGGTACCGCTTATCGTCTGGTCTGATTTGAGGTCTATGGATGCAATTGCATGAAGAACCGAGATCAAAAGGGACGCCACGCTTGCCGCACTCAGGGCAATGACAATCGAAAGACCGTGGGCCATGCCGCCGAGCTCGAGAAGCTGATGAACGATTGCAGCCGTGCATGCACCGATGGACATGAGACCGTCCAGTCCCACGTTCGTGACACCGCTGCGTTCACATATCATACCGCCTGTTGCGATAATCAGAATCGGTGCGACAAGCATCATTATTGTTGAAAGTGTACTGATCATTCTGCATTCTCCTTCCTGACTCTGATCTTGGCTCTCTTATCCTTTATGATGGAGAGGCCGCTTCTGAACGAGATGAAGATGACGATGAGACCCTGGATGATGGATACGACCTCCTTCGGAATACCTGTTCCCTGCATGAGCGAATAGGCCTGCTTGAGAACGCCGAAGAGATATCCTGCGATAAGGCATCCCCACGCCGTGCTGTTGCCGACGAGGGCGACTGCGATTCCCATGAAGCCGTAGTTGTCCTGGCTCTGGAGAATCTTCGAATAGCGGATGGATCCCAGGAGAACGATTGCTCCCGCAAGTCCCGCGAATGCGCCTGCAATAGCCATTGCCAGTGTTGTGTTCCTCGTGTCGTTTATGCCCGAGCACCGTGCCGCATCCTTGTTGAAGCCTGTGGCTCTGAGGCCGTAACCGAATGACGTCTTCTCCATGATGAACCAGTAGATGACAACCATTACAAGCATCACAAAGAGGCCTGTATTGAGGTTGGAGCTCGGAATGAGGACCTTGTGAAGGAGTGCCGTTTCCATGAGGTCGGCCGTGCGGTTGGTCTTGTTGACCGTACCGGCTGGCAGAAGATAGAGACATACAAGAGGATAGAGATAGAGTGCGACATAGTTGAGCATGATCGTAGCGACGACCTCACTCACCTTGTACTTCGCCTTCAGGAGTCCCACTATACCGCCCCAGAGGGCTCCGGCGATCAGAGCAGCGCCGAGACAGACGACGGAAAGCCCGGGGAAGGAGGGAAGACAGACGCCGCAGATATGTGCTGCAAGCGCGCCTATGGCATACTGGCCCTCCGCTCCTATGTTGAAGAGCCCTACTCTGTTTGCAAAGGCCATCGAAAGACCGCAGAGCACATATGGAATCGAGTAGGTGAGAGTCTCGCCCACACTTCTGAAATTCCATGCTCCGTTCTTTCCCGCCTTTCCGATAACCGACTGCAGCACAGCATCGAAGAGTCCCTTGGGATTCTTTCCAATGCACAGAAGGAGTATGACTCCGGCTAAGAATCCCAGTATGACAACTGCAACGGATGAAGCACCGCGGCTCTCGAGGAACCAGTCAATGAAGGAAACCTTTTCTTTTTTCTTACTTTTCATCATCAGGCCTCCTTCGCCTTTACACCGGCCATCATGAGACCGATTTCAGCACTCGTCTTCTCACCTTCATTGAAGATGCCGACTATCTGGCCCTTGCTGATAGCTGCGATTCTGTCGCAGAGATTCATGATCTCGTCAAGCTCGAACGAGACAAGAAGCACCGCTCTGCCCTTGTCTCTCTCCTCGACGATTCTCTTTCTGATGTATTCGATTGCTCCGACATCAAGGCCGCGTGTGGGCTGTGCGACGAGGAGGAGATCGGGAGAGAGGGAGATCTCCCTGGCAACGATGACCTTCTGCTGGTTACCGCCGGAGAGTGAGCCGCAGAGTGTGCTGCTGCCCTGTCCCGAACGGATGTCGAACTGCTCGATGAGGGAGTCGGAGTTCTCCGTAATAGCCTTGTAATCGAGAATATTGAATGCCTTGGTATATTTCGGCTTGTAGAAATCCTTGAGGACGGTGTTCTCGGCCACGGTGAAGTTACCGATGAGGCCGTGCTTGTGTCTGTCCTCGGGAATGTGGCCCATGCCCTTCTCTATCCTCTCTCTTATTGTCATGTTTGTGATATCTTCACCGTTGAGGAATATCTTCCCGCTCTCGACGCGGCTGAGTCCCGAAAGGGCATAGAGAAGTTCCGTCTGGCCGTTGCCGTCGACGCCTGCGATGCCGACGATCTCACCGCGCCTTACTTCGAGCGAGAGGTCCTTGACCTTCTCGACTCCTATGGAGTCCTTTACAGAGAGGTTCTGTATGCTCAGAACAACATCCCCCGGATGGCACGGAGCCTTGTCTATGTCGAATTTGACGGCATGACCGACCATCATCGTCGCAAGCTCCTGCTCGCTGGTATTCTCGTCGATGTCGATCACTCCGATGTATTTTCCCCTCCTCAGAACGGTACAGCGGTCTGCAACCGCCTTGATCTCCCTGAGTTTATGTGTAATGAGCACGATGGTCTTGCCCTCCTTCTTGAGAAGGCGGATTATATCCATCAGCTCATCTATTTCCTGTGGTGTGAGTACGGCCGTGGGCTCATCGAGTATGATGATGCCGCTCTCTGAGTAGAGCGTCTTCAATATCTCGACTCTCTGCTGCTGACCGACCGTTATGTCGTCTATTCTGGCCCTCGGGTCTACATGAAGGCCGTAGCGATCGCTGAGTTCCTTCACCTTCTCCTCGGCACTTCTGAGAGAGAGCATGCCGCGGAAGGTCGGTTCCCTGCCCAGAACTATGTTCTCGGTAACCGTGTAGTTGTGCACGAGCTTGAAGTGCTGATGGACCATTCCGATTCCGAGACGTGTTGCGACGTTGGGGTCCGTGATCTTCACTTCCCTGCCGTGGATGAGAATTCTTCCTGCATCTGCGGGGTAGGCCCCGAAGAGGACGGACATGAGGGTGCTTTTTCCTGCTCCGTTCTCGCCGAGAATGGCATGTACTTCGCCCTCTTTCACTTCCAGGTTCACGTTGTCGTTCGCGATTATACCCGGAAAGGTTTTGGTGATGCCAAGCATCTGTATTGCATATTCGCTCAATTGAATCACCTTGTATTTATATTCCAAAGGCACGCCCGTTGAGCGTGCCGATGGATTTGTTCTCGACTTTTATCAGTCGTCGATTGCCGCGAGTCCTGCGGGAGCGATTCCTGCTGCCTTGCTTGCTGCGTATGTCTTGTTGACAACGATCCTGCCCGAGAGGATGTCAGCCTTAGCCTGGTCAGCAGCCTTGACAGCGGAAGCCTTGAGCTCTGCGTTTGCTGTTGAATATCCGACACCCTGGTTAGCCATGTTCTGTGTCACGACGCCGCCCTGCCATGTTCCGTCCTGGACCTTCTGGAGAGCATCGAGAGTCGAGTTCTCGACCATCTTGAGCATGGATGTGAGAACAGCGGACTTGCCTTCTGTATAGACGCCGTCTTCATACTGGTCGGAGTCGACACCGATAGCCCAGACGTTTCTTCCTGCAAGTCTCTCTTCCTTAGCCTGGTTGATGACACCGAGGCCCGAGCCGCCTGCAGCTGCGAAGATGCAGTAGACGCCGCTGTCATACATTGACTTTGCAGCTGTCTTTGCACCAGCCATGTCGCCCCAGCTGTTTACATAGTAGTCTACGATTTCAGCATCGGGGAAGACACTCTTGATACCTTCGATGTAACCGATCTCGAACTTTGTGATAGTAGCACCTGCGACACCGCCGACGAATCCGAACTTCGGATTGGCAATGCCGTCTTCCTTAGCCTGTGTTGCAGCTGCAACGCCGACAAGGTAGGAGCCCTGCTCTTCTTCGTAGATGTACTGGATGAGGTTGTCTGTCTTATTCAGATAGTCGACGTCGACGATGATGAACTTCTGATCGGGGTACATGCCTGCTGCTTCCTGTGTAGCTTCAGCCCATGTGAATCCTGTCGTGATGATGAGATCCCAGTCGCCCTCGGCAGCATTCTTGAGGTTCGGGAGGTAGTCGTCTTCGGACTGAGCCGTGACGTTCTGATAGAGTGTTCCTCTTCCCTCTCCGTTGTCGCCGTAGAAATCGAGCATTCCTCTCCATGCAGCAGCATTGAAGGACTTGTCGTCGATACCTGTAGCATCGGTGAGAAGGATAGCCTTGATTTTTCCAGAGTCTGCAGCTGTGCTCTTTTCAGCAGATCCCTGAGCAAAGATCATGAGAGCGCAGAGCGCCATCATGACGATAGCCAGTGTCTTTTTCATTTGTATTCTCCTTTTTTTGTGCGTTTTGAACGCTTTTTAAATTATATTACCGTTTTCCTTTACATGGAAAAAAATATATCCCTCTCCGAAGAGGAGAGAGATATTGCAGTCCTTACTGTCAGATTGTGGTGATTCTTCCCTGAGGAGCAGCGTATTCTTCGCCGATGACTCCGCCGAGAGCATCTCTGATGTATGTGATGAGAACCTGGTTGTCGATCATCGTCTTGTCGAGGATGAAGACGTTGTCAGCAAACATCGTGTAGCCGTCGCCCATATCCTGGAGCTTGTAGTTGTGGCATGCGAGTGTGTATGTCTTCTCCGGGTCGATTGCCGTCCATTCTCCGTTCTCTTCAACCATGACATCCTTGACTCTTCTTTCACCTGCAACCTCGACAAAGAGACCGTCTGCATCCTTGACGACAGATGTCGGGATCGATGTGTCGATTGTGTACTTGAGACCCGATACCTGCAGGAATCCTCCGCTTTCTCCGACTGCGTTGCCGTTCTCAGCCTTCTCGAGCTTTGTGTTCATGCTTCCGAGTTCGAGAGCATCGAGGATCTCCTGACCTGTTGCATAGCACATGCAGAGCATGTTGCCGTACGGATGGACGGAGATGATGTTTGCTGTGGTGATGTCGCCCTTGTGGATTGCCGCGCGGATACCGCCGCCGTTGACGAATGCGATGTCTGCACCGGAGACATATCTGTAAGCGTCAGCACAGAGGTCGCCGATAGCTGTTTCCTGGTTTCTGACTGTTCTTGCGCCGCTCTCGTCCTTGATGGCAAGTTCGACGTCGCTTCTTGCAACAACCTTGTTCAGCTCTGCTTCGTACTCAGCCTTGATGGACTCGATGTATGCTGTGAACTCGGCATCCTTCTCCACTGCAGAGATGAGCTCTGTGGTGATGGAGCCGTCAGCCTTGATGACCATCTTACCGATGTTCTGGAGCTTTGTGCCTGTCTGTGTGAGGATGACGTCCTTTCCGTCCTTGTTCTTCACCTTCTCTCCTGCCATGACTGTATGGGAGTGAGCATCGATGACTGCATCAACACCTGTTGTGTTCGCGATGAGGTCGGAGCTTCTGTTGGGCTCGCTGTCCTCTTCGACTCCGAGATGTGTGATGAGGATGACTACATCGGCACCGAGATCTCTGACTTCGTCGACATAGTTCTGGACTGTAGCATAGAGCTCTTCGCCTGCAGCAAACGAGTAGACGAATTCACCGTCTTCCATGAAGTACTTGGGAGTTGACTTTGTGAGTGTCTCGGGGGTTGAAACGCCGATGAATGCAACATCGAGGTAGCCGAAGCGCTCGATAACGTAAGGTACTGTATCGGAAAGGAGATTCTCACCCTTGCCGGTATATGTGATCGTTGCATTGAGATACTGTGCGTCAGCCTTATCGATGAGGTCATGGATTCTGTCCATGCCGTAGTCGAATTCGTGGTTGCCGAATACACAGAAGTCATATTCGACTTCGTTCATGATGTCGACAAGATAGGAGCCTCTCGATACTGTGCCGATGACGTCGCCCTGGATGGCGTCGCCTGCGTCAACGAGTACGACATCATAGCCCTCGTCCTCCATCATTTCCTTGTAGGCAGCAAGTCCTGCGTATCCGATGTTCTCGTCGATGCCGCAGTGCACGTCGTTTGTATAAAGGACGACGATGTCCTTCTGTGCCTCGAGTGCTTCCCTTGCGCCTTCAGCGAAGAGCATTGTCACGCTGAGGACAAGCATGAGAGCAACTAAAGCGATTCTCTTTATTCTGTTCATTATTTCCTCCGCTTTCCTGCCGGAGGGAAAACTCTCCGGCGGGAAGCAGAATGATTATAACAGCCGTTAGGTAAATAACGCAAAGAGAATTATCAAATAATTAACCGATAATTTACTCTTCCTTTACTGTAAAAAGAAGAAATGCGGAAAAACTCAGTCTCTCCGCATTGTTTTTATGTAACCGGAAGGTTTATCAGCTCTCGCTCTCAAGCAGTGCAAGGATGAAGGGGCCCACTCCCTTGAAGTCGTCTACTGCGATCTTCTCCTTGATATAGTACTTGAAGGAGCCGTCGCGGTAGGGGTTTCCTCCCAGTCCTGCAACAGAGCATATTCCTCCGAGATGATATTCCCCGTTCTCGCATGTAAGATAGCGCTCCTTTATGCCCTCGACGGCCTTCTTTCCCGGAAGAAGATACGAGGAATCGAGATAGCCCTTTCTCACTCCCTTGAAGAATGTATATGCGAACATGCTTGTTCCGCTTGTCTCGAGATAGTTGCCTTCCCTTGTCTGAGCGTCCGGTACCTGGTACCACATGCCGCTCCCGTCCTGGAAGGGAAGAACAGAGGATGAGAGCGCCCTGACTCTGTCGATGAGACTGTGGCGTCTGGGGTTGTCGGGGGATACAAAGTCGAGTACGTCGACAAGTGCCATCATGTACCATCCGATGGAGCGTGACCAGAAGTGGGGAGAGCATCCCGTGATCTCATCACTCCATCTCTGACCGCGTGATTCGTCATATGCATGATAGAGAAGTCCCGTCTTCGGGTCCTTGAGAACATCGTAGGTCGTCAGAAGCTGTGATATTACATCCTCGATCTCCTCTTCGTCGCCGTATCTGAAGCCGTATTCGGCATTGAACGGTCCCTCCATATAGAGGCCGTCAAGCCATATCTGCCAGGGATAGATCTCCTTATGCCAGTAAACTCCGTTGAGACATCTCGGCTGCGTCTTCAGCTGCTCGCGGAGGATGTCCTGGGCCTTTCTGAAGCGTTCTTCGCCCGTCTTGTCGTAGAGAATGAATAACGAACGCCCCGCATTGATCTGGTCGAGGTTGTACTCGCCCCTGCGGTATGTCGCGATCGTCCCGTCCTCCCCGATAAGGGGGTCGTAGAGGGAACGCACCCAGTCGACAACTCCGTCCATGTCGTATTTTTCTGCAGTAAGAAGCGATGCAAAGAGCACAAGACCGTGCTCGTAGTGCCACTTCATCATTCCGCTGTGATATCTTTTCTGAACGCTTCTCACCATGAGCTGTGAAAGTGTTTCCTTTGCCATGTAAATGTCCTCGCTTTCACACAGTATGTGGGAAGTAAGGACACATTTACAAACGGGACTTTGCACTTTTCAGACTAGCGCGTACGGATGTTTCCGGGCGGGAATCCCTTGACCTTTCTGAAGACGCGGCAGAAGTAAGCCTGGTCCTGGAAGCCGGTGAGGGCCGCAATCTCGCTGATGGACGATCCCGTCTCGAGAAGGAGGCGTGATGCTATCTGGATACGGTATCTGTTGAGATAGTCCCACGGGCTTATTCCGATCTCCTTGCGGAATATTCGTGTAAGGTAGTCCTCGCTTATATTCACCGACCCCGCTATCTGCCAGCGTGATATCGAATAGGTGGCATTGTCGTTGAGGTAGCAGATTGCCCTCTTGACGAGGATGGATGTCAGAGGAGGCAGGAGCTCCTCTCCGCCGAAGACCGCCACGATGCGGTTTATAAAGCCTTCAGCCTCGGTGATCGACGTATTTACGATAAGAACATTCGGAGTTGAACTGAGGGACTCGACATCATCGGTTCTGAAACGGTCCTTGATGATGAGAACAGGAGTCTTTGTGAACCTTCTGTCCTTTCTGAGGGCATCGATTGCGCCGCTGTCGACGTCATAGAAGATGAAGAGCGGGGACGACGAGCCGTCCTTTATTCCGCTTATGTCCTTCACTTCCTCGACAGGAGCAAACTCCCTGAGGATGGAAAGCGTCTTCGGGAACGGGCCGAAGGAGTAGATGCACCCCTTGCCCTCCGACGGGATCGTGCCCTCGACTGCAGCGTTGACGGAGATGGCCTCCTCACTCATGCCGAAGCAAATGAAGTTCATCTCTCTCGCTTCCTTGTGGTTTCTCAGTAGGTTCATCGCAACGCCGCTCTGCTTGCTCACCCTCTCAGCATTCCATGCAAGTGCAGAATAGGAGGAGATGGAGTTTATCTCGTGGATGACGTCGTCGTACTTCATGAAGGTCACCGGAGAGTCTATCGAACGGGGCATGTACTTCTCGTCGTCGGAGATGAAGAGAACGCCCTTCTCTCCGCCGCATACGGGCCCCTCCCCCGAAAGTGACGGGTACGAGAGATAGACATCGAGTGCATCCTTTATGAAGCTGAAGCGCGCTCCCTGCATCAGGAGCAGCTTCTCGATGTACTGGAGTGTCGGAGTCACCGACGGCACATGTGAGAACGGCTCACCGGAGAAGTGAAGCCTGACAGAGTCGCTACTGAGCGTGACGGTGAGTCTTATGCCGCTTCCGTAATACGATATGAGGCAGGATGCTATCTCCTCCACCGAGCCTCGGTCGAATACAACGGAGGGAAGAGGAGAAGGACTTATGACATCAATCCCCTTCTCCCTTACGATATCGAGAAGATGAGAAAGCGGGACGAAGGTCTTCTCGAGCGTCACACCTCCCTTTTCGACAGCAGTCAGCTCGAGAAGATGCTCGGTCTTGACGATTGCCGACACGAGTTCGGTACTGCTGCACTTCTCATTTTCAATGAGAGACCGTCTTATGTTATCCAGAGGCTCCTTGAGCTCCTCGGTTATGCGGGCATAGAACTCGCTCGACTGCTTTTCGGCCTCTTCGGCTTTCTGACTCTTCTCGCATGCAATGGAATAGAGGTCGATCGCCATCATCGATGAGGAGATGTCGGTGCGGATGTTCTCCAGCATCGATGCCGGGCAGTCACGGTTCTTGAGGATTATATAGCCGTCAATGCTGTTCTCGTAGAAGAGAGGCTCGACGACGAAGAGTCCGCGCTGGATCTCGTACTCGAGCTCCGGCGGGAAGAGAAGATCAGAGGAGAACTCGAGTCCCTGCGTGAAGAGCTTCTCGCCCGAGAATCCGCTCTCGAGCCTCGCCTTCCCGTCCCCGGTGTAGATGAAGAGGAAGGCCCTGTCTATTCCCATCATCGGGAAGGAGTCCTTCATCGCCTCGCTGAGCTCCACGTACGAATGAATTCTCAGGAGCCTGTTCGTAAACTCGTTATGTGCGTTGTTGATATCTCTCGATCTGAATGATGATACGGCGTTCACCTTGACGACGTTCTCCATCATTATCACATGGAGGAGCTCCATTTCATCCATCGAGAGCTTTCTTTCGGGGAAGAAGCGGAGGGCAAGCTTGAGTGCGGAGAAGAAGAACTTCATCGTCCCTCCGTGCCTGAGATATCGCCAGCAGAGTTCGTCTATGCGGCGCCTCGTCGTCTCCGAGACACTCTCCCCGTCACGGAAGATGAATCTCACGAGTTCGAGGTATGCCTGGGCATTCTCACCCCGGCTCATGCGCATGTTCACCCACTTCTCGTAATCCTCGAATGACCTGATGTCTCCGGCCATCTCCTCGTTGCCGTAGGACTCTGCACAGCCGCAGCTTCGTCTGTAGACGCTCACCGTCGGGAGAGAGAGCGAGGAGTAGATCTCATCCGGCCTCGACTCCATCTCACGGATGGTGCGGAAGCTCTGCTCGACCATGTCCTTCACGGGAAGACGGACAGTCGTGAGCTCTGTAGAGGGAAGGAAAGCCTCCGGCGAGTCGTTGAATCCCGCTATCGCAATGTCGTCAGGAATATGATAGCCGTGCTCTTCGAGGTAACGCGAAGCCTTGTATGCCATCATATCGGAGGAGGCGAAGACTGCATCCCAGTCCCTCTTCGGGATACGCCGGTTATTTTCGATTATCTCGCGGATGGCCTCGGTTCCCTCACCCCATGTGAAGGAGGATGAGACAAGTGCCGGGTCGTACTCTATATGATGGTCTCTCAGGCAGTCGCAGTATGCCTCATAGCGCGACGATGCCGAATCATGATTCTCGGGGCCGCGGAGGAATACTATCCTCCTGTAGCCGTGGACTGTTATGAAATGATCGATCATCCGGTAGACACCCGTATAGGCGTCATAGCTGATGGACGGCACTCCGGGAACGTCTATGCCGAGAGATACGACGGGAATCTTCCGGCTGAGCTCTTTTGTCCATGAGGCGACATCGCCCCATGTGACGGCACCGGCGAGCGTACTTCCCCACACAACTGCCCCGTCGAGGTTCTCCGACGTTGCATAACGGAAGATGGCGTTTCTCAAGTACTCGTCATCCTTCCTGTAGTCGAGTCTTCCACCGGGAAGTATGAAGACGGTATGGTCGTTGTAGAGCCGGGATTCCTCGTTGATGGTCTCCCATAGTCTCAGTCCCGTTCCCTGATGCAGATTAGCGCCGAGATATCCTGTTCTTTTAGCCATTGTCTCTCCCCTGATTGTCTAATAATAACGGTTTTATCCAAAAAAATGTAAAAAGAATTGTCGAATTTTGACTGTTTCCCTGTCAAAAACGTAGTATGAATTATCCATATCCCGATAAGATGCGGTAAAGAAAGGGAAAAAGTGACTGAATTGAACAAAATTCAATCTTTACTGTTTTTCCCTGCCTTATAATATATATTATTAGCAGCTATGCTAGAAAGGAGCTCAAAAAATGAAAGAATTCATGGATAAGGATTTCCTCCTTGAGACTGAAACAGCGAAGACACTGTTCCACAAATATGCTGAAGACCAGCCTATCTTCGACTATCACTGTCACCTCATTCCCCAGCAGATTGCCGAGAATGCACGCTTCACGACCATCACCGACGCATGGCTCGGCGGCGACCACTACAAGTGGAGACAGATGAGAACCTGCGGTTTTCCCGAAGAGCTCATCACAGGAAAGGATGCAGATGCGTGGGAGAAATTCTATGCATGGGCCGAGACGATGGAGAATCTCATCGGCAACCCCCTCTATCACTGGACACACCTGGAGCTTCAGAGATACTTCGGCATCTATGATGTCCTCAACAGAAAGAACGCAAAGAAGATCTACGACGAAGCTAACGAGAAGCTGAGAACAGACCCCGAGCTCACAGTCTGGGGAATCATGAAGAAGTTCAAGGTCTACGCTGTCGGAACGACAGACGACCCTGCAGACTCGCTCGAATGGCACATCAAGATCAGATCAGAAGGCCTCTGCCCGGCCAAGGTCATCCCGTCATACCGCCCCGACAAGGCCCTCAATATCGACAAACCCGACTACAGGGAATACATCGGGAAGCTCGGAAAGAGCGCTTCTCTCGAGATAAAGAGCGTGGCGGATGTCGTCGAGGCACTCTCGAGAAGGCTCGACTTCTTCGTCGAGATGGGATGCAGGGCATCCGACCATGCCCTGATGACATGCCCGCACACATTCTGGGACGAGAAGAAGGTTGACGCCGTATTCAAGGCAAAGCTTGAAGGTAAGGAGCCGACAGAGGAAGAAGTTGATGCATACAAGACATATGTTCTTACAAAGCTTGCAAAGCTCTACAGAGCGAAGAACGTTGCAATGCAGCTCCACTTTGCTTCGATCAGGGACAACAACAGGAAGCTCTATCAGCTTCTCGGACCCGATACGGGCTTCGACGCTTCCTACGACGAGACACTTGCCTACGGAGTCTCCGCATTCCTCGGCAACCTCTCCGAGACAGGCGATGTCCCCAAGACTATCCTGTACTCCCTCAACCCCAAGGATTACTATCCTCTCGCAACACTGATGGGCTGCTACCAGGGTGACGGAATCAAGGGCAAGATCCAGCTCGGCTCGGGCTGGTGGTTCTGCGACCACAAGGACGGCATGGAGGATCAGATGAAGACTCTTGCAAACCTCGGATCCCTGCCGGCATTCATCGGCATGCTCACAGACTCGCGCTCCTTCCTCTCCTACTCGCGTCACGAGTATTTCAGAAGGATAATGTGCAACCTCATCGGAGGCTGGGTCGAGAACGGAGAAGTTCCGAACGACGAGGAGATGAACGGAAAGATCGTAGCCGACATCTCGTTCGGCAATGCCCAGAGATACTTCGAAGGCTGAGACGAAGAATATAGAGTCAGGGGACCTGGAAAGCACAGGTCCCTTTCTTATTCCCTTTTTGTCCCTCCCTTTCCCGATAACGAGTACCGGAGGGCGCAGTGAAGAAGTACTACGTTTGACGAAAAGTTGCACTTTGTTGCATTTTTTTCTTTTCAACTGGAAATTATAGGGGTAATATAGTCGTAGATTTCGTTCTGAACATTAAAAAGGAGAATAATGTATGGAAAAATTCTTTGGAATCAAGGAAAAGGGATCGTCTGTAAAGACTGAAATCCTTGCCGGCATCACGACATTCATGACGATGATTTACATCCTCGCAGTCAACCCCGGCATCCTTTCGGCATGTGGCATGGAATTCTCTAAGGTCTTCTCGGCTACAGCCATCTCGTCTGCTATCGCATGTCTCGTAATGGGCTTTGTCGCTAAACTCCCCTTCGCTCTCAGTGCAGGTATGGGTATTAACGCATTCTTCGCCTATACGGTATGTCTCGGCATGGGCTACAGCTGGAAGTTCGCTCTCACAGCAGTCTTCGTAGAAGGTATCATCTTCATCCTTCTCACACTCTGCAACCTCAGAGAAGCTATCGTCAACTCCATCCCCGACAACCTCAAGAAGGCAATCGGAGCCGCTATCGGTCTCTTCATCGCTTTCATCGGTCTCCAGAATGCGGGAATCGTCGTCTCAGACGCAAGCACAGTATGTGCACTCAACCCGGCATGGATCACATCCCCGGCTTGTATCCTCACAGTCATCGGTCTCTTCATCACGGGAGCTCTCGTTGCAAGAGGAACCACAGGTGCCCTCCTTCTCGGTATCGTCATAACAACGATCATCGGTATTCCTTTCGGAGTTACAAAGTATGCAGGTGGATCATACCTGCCGGCAGCTCCCTACTTCTTCGATTTCGAGTTCGGAACAATCTTCACAAGCGGAAAGACAATCTTCGACTTCATCATCGTCATGTTCACATTCCTCTTCGTCGACATGTTCGATACAGTCGGAACACTCATCGGATGTGCAGGAAAGTCCAACATCATGAACAAGGACGGCACAATCCCCAATTGTAAGGAAGCTCTCCTTGCTGACGCTATCGGAACAACAGCCGGCGCTATCTTCGGTACATCGACAATCACAACATTCGTCGAAAGCGCATCCGGCGTTGCAGCAGGCGGAAGAACAGGTCTTACGGCTGTCACAGTCGGCGTCCTCTTCATCCTCTCGCTCTTCCTCGAGCCGCTCTTCGGATCCATCCCGAGTGCAGCAACAGCTCCAGCTCTCATCATCGTCGGTGTCATGATGATCACACCTGTCAAGGATATCGACTTCGAAGATATGACAGAAGGCATCCCGTCATTCATGTGTATCCTCATGATGGTTGTCACATACTCCATCAGTAACGGTATCATGTTCGGCATCATCTTCTACGTAGTCATCAAGGCTCTTAGCGGAAAGATCAAGGAAATCAACGTTCCGACATGGATCCTCTTCGCACTCTTCGTTGCAAAGATCGTCGTCAACACAATCTAAAGGGATCATCTCTTACCCGCCGCAGGTTCACGCCTGCGGTTTTTCTTTGCCCTATTTCCGACAATAAACGGAGAAATGTGGATTATTGCAACAAAAGGCAACAATTTTACTAGCTTTTCCGGGAAAGTGATTTATCATAAATATACACAAAAGGAGTTTTCATACTATGGATAAGCTTACTGCTCGTAATCTCATAAATTCATCTATGGGTAGAGAGTGCTGTGACCTTGTGATCAGAAACGCACAGGTCGTTGATGTATGTGGTAGTACCGTCTACAAGGCAGATGTCTGGGTGAAGGACGGTTATATCGTCGGCTTCGACGGAGAGCGAAAGGCAAAGAAGGAAATAGACGCCTGTGGAGAGTACCTCGTCCCGGGATTCATCGACTCGCACTGTCATATCGAGAGCTCTCACCTCTCCCCGAGTGAATTCTCGAATGCAATACTCCCGTGCGGTACGACGACTGTCGTCGCCGATCCCCATGAGATATGCAATGTCGGCGGCCTCAAGGCCTTTGAATATATGCTCAAGAGTGCAAAAGATGCCGTACTCGACATCTTCTACATGTTCCCGTCCTGTGTTCCCTGCACATTCTTCGAGCACTCGGGAGCCATCCTGAACGCCCCCGAAATCGAGAAGCTCATCGACAACGAAAAGATTCTGGGGCTGGGCGAGATGATGAACTACGTCGGAGTCGTCAACGCCGACGAAACAATCCTGGACAAACTCGAGACCTGCTACTCGAGAAAGAAGATCATCGACGGTCATATCCCGTCAATACAGGGACAGGGACTCGATGCATACCTCTCGGCCGGAATCAAAACCGACCATGAATGCGAAACTCCCGAAGAGCTTCAGGAGAAGATCAGAAAGGGTATGTACATACTCCTGAGACAGGGAACTGTATGCCGCAACGTATTACAGCTTCTGCCCGGCGTCACGGACACCAACTACAGAAGATGTCTCTTCTGCACAGACGACAGACAGCCGCAGTCGATTACAAGGGAAGGCCATATAAACTACGGCGTCAATCTTGCCATCTCTCACGGCATGGATCCTCTGAAGGCAATCGCATGTGCCTCCCTCAACGCTTCAGAGTGCTATCACCTCGATGACAGAGGAGCTATCGTACCGGGTCGCAGAGCAGACTTCTTCCTTACTAAGAGTCTCGACGAAATAAAGCCGACCCAGGTCTTCGTAAAGGGCGAGAAGGTTGCCGAAAACGGCACCATTCTCAAAAAGAGCCCCCATATCGAGCCGTTCGGAGTCCAGGCTTCCGTAAGGGTCAAGGACCTTTCGAAGAAGACGTTCTCCCTCCCGCTTAAAAGTGACAGAGTCAGAGTCATCGACATCCTCCCCGGCGGCGTCGTCACAGGAAAGGGAGAGGCTGTGGTAAAGAGAGACGAAAACGGCGAATGGGTGCATGATCCTGCAGAAGATATTTTGAAGGTTACGGTTATCGAACGCCATAACGGCACTGGCTACCATTCTTCGGCACTCATCAGAGGCTACGGCATAAAGCACGGGGCTATTGCGGACACGATCGCACACGACTCGCACAACATCATCTGCGTCGGCGACAACGATGATGATATGCTCCTTGCCGTTCAGAACCTCGTGAAGATGGGCGGAGGCATTACTGTATTCAAGGACGGAAAGGAACTTGCCTCCCATCCTCTCGAAATCGGCGGCCTCATGACGGACCTCCCCGTTGAAGAGGTTGTGAAATGCCTCGACGAACTCCATGACGCAGCGGCAAACAGGATGGAGGGCATGAACCCCGAAATCGATCCGTTCATGACACTCTGCTTCATGGCACTCCCCGTCATCCCTGCATACAAAATCACGGACTGCGGACTCTTCGATGTGACACAGTTCAAGTTCGTCGACGTCTCGCTCGAGTAGAAAAAGTAACCACATCAGGCTCTCCGGAAACGGAGGGCTTTTTTTAGGGTATTAAGCGGGAATCCTCGGTAATTCAATTGCCGAGATGAAAGCGCAAAATACACTTTAACAAAACTGATGTATATAGTATAATTTATTTATGAAAACAAATCTTGTACATTACAGAACTTGTGTATGTAATATCAACTATCACATAGTATGGTCAGTTAAGTACAGAAGATAGGTGTTGTCTCAAGATGTAGAGGCATATCTAAAGGATATCATTCAATTGATAGCTAAGGATAAAGGTTTTACAGTAAAACTGTTTGAAGTAGGAGATGGAGATCATGTTCATGCCTTTGTCTCTGCTCCTCCAAAGCTATCTATTACTTCAATCGTAAAATACTTAAAAGGAATTTCAGGAAGAAAGTTATTTGAAAATTTTCCTGAATTGCGAGCAAGACTTTGGAATGGTGAATTATGGAATCATTCCTACTATGTTGAAACTGTTGGTTGCATATCAGAGGAAACAGTTAAAAAATACATAGAAAATCAGAGCAATCAATTTTGAGGTTATATGAAACGAGTTAAGGAAACAAAACTTAAGCTTACAACCAATGGTGCCAATATTGTTGGCCATCTTGGCTATGCCACATTTAAGTTTTGGAATGTACTTAACTATGAGAGACTCCACTACAAAGAGATGGGATTAAAAGAGTATCCGGATTGGTACTACCAGAAGAAGGTGCATAAGGATAACTTCTTTGCACGTAACCTTCCATCTCAGACAGCACAGCAAGTAGCAAAGCTTTTAGAAGAGGCTTGGAATTCTTACTTTGCACTTGTTAAAAACGGTAAGATCAAGAATCCTCACCCACCAAGATTCAAACAGGATAAGATGCCTGTTATCTTTATACAGAACGCCATAGTCCAAAATGGAGGCAATATCAGATTATCTCTCCCGAAGCAACTGAAAGAGTTTATGAAGCAGGAATATGGAATTGATGACAATTACCTTTACCTTTCAAATCCAGTATTTGAAGGCATCGATTCAATTAAGCAGATTAAGCTGGCCTTTCGCTGTTTTTAGTGGGTAAGAGCATCCCGAGATAGTGAGAAGGGAGTT
>CAVACS010000006.1:0-32402 GCA_963587105.1 Anaerovoracaceae bacterium
AGGACAACACCCATCGGTACCTATATATTCTCCCGTAACGTAGTGCTTATGCACTGAGGCTAATCAACAAGGGTATGCTCGCTTTCGTTTACATACCCCGGGACTTGTCCCGTGGGTTGTTGATGATATCAGCCTCCGAAGAATGTAAAGACATAGGCAAAGAAGTTTCCGTTTTCCTTCTTCTCCTCTGCCGCTTCTTCCTCTGTTACAAGTACAGGGTTCTCGGCAACCTCTTTTATCGCGCTCTTTACCTTCTCTGCCATCTCTGTGCTGTCGACTACGAGGGCAAGTTCATGTGAGAGATTCATCGAGCGGAAGTTGAAGTTGGCAGATCCGATGACTGTGTATTCGTCATCCACCACCATCGCCTTCATGTGGAACATCGGAAGCTCGCTGCCATCCTCGTCCTCCGAAACGTCGTAGTAAGTGACGCCTGTCCCGCTTATGAGCCTCTCCATCGTATATGCACCTCCGGCCTTTGCATAGCCGCGGGAATCGACAGAGCACCATATCTCGAAATCGACTCCCCTCTCCACGGCATTTCTTATACTCTCCATCATACTGCTGTCCGCAGTCGGAAGATAGGGACACAGAAATACGGAGCTCTCTGCATCATTTATGAGGGAGCCGTACATACCCGAAAGCGATGTATCGTTCTTGAAGACGTTGCGGTTGAAGAGCCATGCATCATATATGCACTCCTCACTGTCTTCCTCATTTCTCAGGTATTTGCTTCCGTCCATCTTGTCGACAGAGGTCTCGTTCCAGATAGTGACGAACTCGTCTATGCAGAGATTGCTCAGCGAGGTTGAATGGAAGACGTACATGCTGTCCCTCTGGCTCTTCTCTCCCGCGCCCATCGAGATGTAGTTGAGATTCATGCCCCCGATTGCGGTAACCCTGCCGTCTACGATGAGCATCTTTCTGTGGTCACGTATGACAATGGAGGAGGGATTGACGAGATGCGTAAAGCTTATCGGCTGGTAGATGAGGAGGTTGATCCCGCTCTCTCTGAGGTAATTGAGGGGCGTCATTACAAACCTCGTCTCTGTCATGTCAAGGTTCGACGTACCGTCGATGATAATGTATACCTCGACGCCGCTCTCTGCCTTCTCCTCCAGAAGGTCGAAGAGAGGCTCGAGGGAGGGGGCAGAGGAGCCGAGGAATGTCGAAAGGAGAACGTAGTCCTCCGCCTCGTTAATGAGAGTGAGCATCCTCTCATACCACTGCTGCCCTTTATAGTACATCTCGGGAAGATCGACCCTGACATGCTTTCCGCCGTAGTATTCGAGCTTCTCCTCTGTAGTAAGTTCATCCGAGACGGCAGCGCCGCTGACAAATGCCTTCGTGCTCGTGCATGACGAAAGCACTATGAGAATGACTGCAAGTGCAGCCAGAAGTATCTTTCTTTTCACGTTCAGTCTCCGAATTCAAACGGATGGGGAAGAAGATCCGAATACTTATAGCGCTCCGTCGTGCCGTCTGAGGAGACCAGCACAACCGGAGTCTCGGGTCTGATGAATTCACTCATCACCTGGAGACATACCGCACAGGGCTGTGCGGGAGGATTGCACTCCGACGAGATCACGATGAGGTCGATCCCGATTGCGCCCTCGTTCGCGACGGCCGTCGTTATGGCATTGCGCTCGGCACATATTGTGGCACCGTATGATGCGTTCTCCATATTGCATCCGGGATATATCCTCCCGGTTGCAGCGGAGAGCACCGCGGCTCCTACACGGAACTTCGAATAGGGGGCATAGGCGTTGTACATAGCCTTCCTTGCCTCCTCTATGGCATTCTTCTCGACGAGGGCTACAGGAAGTGTCCGCTCGAGCGGGGTAATCCAGTTGGCGCCGTACTTCTTCGCCCCCTTTCCTATGTGCCTCAGCCTCCTGAGCTCCCCGTCAAGCTCCTCTGCACTCCTGAACGAAGGGAAGGACGAAAAGCTCTCGAATACGAATGCGGCACCTTTCCTCTTCGCCTCCTCTGCAGTGAGAGACCCTGTCATTACTGCAGTGGGGCATCCTGCGGCAAGAGAAGCCTTTATGCCGCTTTCCGTATCCTCGAAGACAAGAGCCTCGGCCGGCTCGATACCGAGCTTTATTGCGGCAAGAAGATAGATGTCGCCCATCGGCTTGTTGCGCACTATATCCTTCTCGGAGAGAACAAGGTCGAAGTCATCACACCTCAGTCCCATGCTCTCGATATTGGCCTTCACCCTCCAGAGGGGGGCTGACGACGCAACTGCCGTCTTTATGCCGCACTTTCCTGCATTTCTGACAATATCTGATGCACCCTTCACGGGTTCGACCGACTCCAGGAGCTCAGGATAGACCTTCTCTGCGTAGCGGAGGGCGTCGTCTGTAGAGATGGTCTTTTCTATATCTTCTGCAGAGTCTTCAAAGAGGGTCTTCATCCCCTTACCGAGGTTTTTAACAATTTTGTCTTCTGCTATCTCCCAGCCGAGAGACGAAAAATAAGACTTTACAAGTGCGACGGAGACCTTTGCTGTATCTGTCAGGACGCCGTCCATATCGAAAACGAATGCTTTGATCATAACTGCTTCTATCCTATAAAACCTTTGAATATGACTCAATAAGCGGAGGAGTCTTTCCTTGAAAAGAGAGAGAAAGTCCCCCGCTTCCTGCGGGGGATACCGTTCCGCTTTTTCCGCTTATTTCCTGTGTGCCTTCACGAACTGGCCGTCACCCTCGAGTCCGAGGTAGATGCCGTCGCCCATGATGAGGCGGCCTCTGAGATAGGTCATCTTGACCCTGCCCATGACTGTCGTTCCCTCGTAGGGGGTGTAGAGCGCTGCAGAGTGGGTCGTATCACGGGAGATCGTCCAGATCTCCGAGGGATCAAAGAGAACGATGTCGGCATCGCTTCCCTCTCTCAGTATTCCCTTCTTCGGATAGAGCCCGAACTGCTTTGCCGGCCCCGTGGAGAGAAGATTCACTATCTGGCCCATCGAGAGCTGTCCGGAGGTGTGTCCGAAGTTATATATGAGAGGCAGGAGCTCCTCAGTTCCCGGGATACCGGGGAAGATCGTCCTGCAGTCGTGACTTTCGAGCTTCTGCTCATAGGTGAACGAGCAGTGGTCTGTTGCAACGACCTGTATCTCACCGTCGATGAGGGCTTCCTGCAGAGCCTCGTTGTCCTCCTTCGTTCTGAGAGGAGGCGTCATCACGTACAACGGCCCGTCTTCTCCTTCGAGTCTGGACTTATCGAGGAAGAGATAGTGCGGCGTCGTCTCGACGATGACCTTCACGCCCTTTTCGCGCAGCTCTCTTACAACCTCGAGGCCCTTCTTTGACGAAAGATGGACGATATAGACAGGCATGTCCAGCTCCTGTGCAATTCCACCCACATATCTTATAGCCTCGGCCTCGGCCTCGCTCGGTCTCAGCGCTGCATGATCTATCGGCCTGTACTGGCCCTTCCAGTTCTCGTTGATCCCGCTGATGATGCTGTCGTCCTCGCAGTGGACGCATACCATGAGTCCGAGTTCCCTGCACATCGAGAAGATCGCCTTGAGATCCTCACGCTTATCGACCATGTAGCCGACGTTCCTGTAGGTTGTGAAGATCTTGACTGCCCCCACTCCGCTTGCCTTGAGCTCCCTGAGCTCCGTCCTGAGCGAGTCGCGGTACTCGTAGACGCCCTGGTGGAGAGCATAGTCTATGCTCATCGGTCTCATCTGCCGTTTTCTGTCCTTTGTGGAGCCCAGAAGAGACTTATGATTGTCGTCTGCAAAGTCGACGACTGTTGTCACGCCGCCGAAAGATGCGAGCTTGCTTCCCTCCGCGAAAGAGTCTGCAGTGACAGTGCCTCTGCTCACCAGATGATAATGTGTATGAGCATCGATGATGCCCGGAAGAACACACAGTCCGGAAGCATCGACGATGTGCGTGCCCTCCGGACAATCCTCGATAAGGATATTCCTTGCAATTCTCTTAATTCGTGAACCTTCGACAAGTATGTCGCTGTGTCTTGTCCACTCCGTATCTACAACAAGACCGTTTTTGATAAGTATATTTGCCATACGACTATTTTAACTGCGTCGGTGAATAAACGCAAATGAAGAGTTTGCGATTTATGCGCATATCAAAGGGCCCGGATGCTGAGTCCGGGCAATCTTTATTTCGTCTCTTCCGTTACGGGGAAGTACTCCTCGAGTGCCTCAATGTCGAGATTCCTGTAGAGCGGGAATGCATCAAGGAGAGCTTTCACTCTTCTTCTTGCATCTTCCCTTACTTCAAAGGGGACCTTCGCCTTGTTTCTGCTCACTTCGCCCCTGTGCTCGCCCTTTGTAAGGACTACGCTCTCTGCCGATGAGAGCACCTTTGTGATAATGGATGCGATCTCGTCCATCTCCGTCTTTCCCATGCCCAGCGTCGTCACGGCTGCCGTTCCTATTCTGAGACCGGAGGTATACCATGCACCGTTTTTATCGAAGGGAAGCGCATTTCTGTTGAGCGTTATTCCGCACTCCCTGACAAGGCTCTCCGCCTGCCTCCCGTTGAGACCGTAGGGCGATACGTCGAGAAGCATGAGATGGTTGTCTGTTCCTCCTGTGAGGATCCGGGCACCCCTGGCCGTGAATGCGGAGGCAAGGTACGAGGAATTATCGACTATTTTCTTTGCATATTCTCTGAACTCTGCGCTTTCAGCTTCCCTTAGTGCGACAAGCTTGGCGCCCATTACATGGGGAAGAGGTCCCCCGATTACAAGCGGACAGCCCTTGTCGACACTCTCCCTGAACTCTTCCTTACAGAGAATGAGGCCGCCTCTGGGGCCGCGGAGGGTCTTGTGTGTCGTAGTCGTGACTACATCGGCCCATGCCACAGGCTCGTATTCGCCTGTGAAGACCTTCCCCGCGACGAGGCCGGCAAAATGTGCCATGTCAACCATGAAGACGGCACCGACGGAGTGAGCAATCTCCCCCAGGCGCCTGAAGTTTATCCTCCTCGGATATGCCGAATAGCCGGCAAGGAGGATAAGAGGCTTTATCTCCTTCGCCATCCTCTCGATTTCATCGTAGTCGAGAAGTCCCGTATTTCTGTCCACAGAATAGGAATATGCATCAAAGAGCTGTGCCGAGATATTCTGTCTGTAGCCGTGTGTGAGGTGTCCGCCAGAGTAGTAGTCCATACCCAGGAGGCGCTGGTTATGGAGTATCTCCCTTACCCGGTTCCAGTCCTCCCTCTTCATATCTTGAGGATTTTTGACTCCCATTTCGGCGAGTGTCGGAACCTGTACTCTTGCGTTCAGGATAGCCCAGTAGGCACAGAGGTTTGCGTCGGCCCCGCTGTGGGGCTGCAGGTATGCATGCTCGGCGCCGAAGAGACGCTTTGCAGTCTCGACTGCCTCACTCTCTATGTCGTCGACGTTGTCGCAGCCGGCGTAGAAGCGGTGGTAAGGATAGCCTTCGGCATATTTATCTGTAAGGAGATTGCCCATGGCAGCCTGGACAGAGAGGGAGGAGAAATTCTCGCTTGCAATAAGCTTGAGGTATGTTCTCTGGTCCCTCAGCTCCTTCACTGTCTTTCCTGCAAGGAAGGGCGATACTTTCGATACCAGGTCGAGAGAAGAAAGGTAGAATGCCGTTTCATCAGATATATGGTTGTTGTGTCTGTCAAGATAATCAATGAGAGCGCTCATAATCACCTCCATGCTGTGGCCATTCTAATTCAAAGAACCCTTTTTGATAAAGATTGGAATGAGTATTCTTCCGTCCCGGACTGCATTATCATGGATTTTTCCTTGCACTCGGGCCACGAAGTGCTCTAAAATCAGAGAAGTTCAAATTTTATGGAGGGGAAAAAATGAAAAGAACACTTCTTATTGTCATTGTACTCGTTTCTCTGCTTTCTCTCACAGGCTGTGTCTCCGCAAAGATGGGATACAGCGACTCGGGAGTCACGACAAGCCTCGTTCCGAAGGAGTATGAGGTGCTCGGAGAGATCAGCTTCGACGGCACGGTGACCAACATCTTAGGCTTATTCACTTTCGGAGGAAAGGGCTATGAGGAGCTTTTAGAGAAAGCGAAGACCAGATATCCCGGAGCTGATGCAGTCATCGATATCTACAAGGATTACAGAGCGTCCTCGATTCTCGGTGTTTACAACACCTGGACATACTCGTACTATGGAACTGTCATCAAGTACAAATAAGGCTGTTCCTGAGAAGGAAGGGAGAAGCTTCGGCTTCTCCTCTTTTTTCGTCTTTTTTCACGCTGATGAGGCTGACAATTGACAGTTTCGGCCTCCATGTCTAAACTGTTCAAGGTTTTATAGGAGAAACGATGGCTAAAGAAGAAGCAATTGAAGTAGAAGGCGTGGTCAAGGAAGCCCTGCCTAACACAACTTTCCGTGTCGAGCTCACGAACAAGCTCGTCATCCTCGCCCACCTTTCGGGAAAGATGAGGAAGCATTACATCCGTATCGTCCCGGGCGATACTGTCAAAGTCGAACTCTCGCCCTATGACCTGACAAAGGGCAGGATCATCTACAGAGAAAGATAATCAACATGGTGATATAACGAATGAAACGGACCTGAGGGCCCGTTTTTTCATTCGTCCTTCTTCTCCCTGAGTATAACCCACAATGCTCCGCTTCCGCCCTTCGAGAGGGGGGCGGGACTTGTCTCCTCGACAAGGGGTGAGGAGGAGAGTATCGAAAGCGCCTTCTCCCTCAGAACTCCCGTTCCGTTCTCGCTGTGGAGTCCCTTGCCTGTGATTATGGAGACCTTCCTCAGGCCGTTCTCCGTACATTCCGAGAGGAATGAGAGAATCATCTCACTGCCCTCCTTCTGCGTCTCGCCGTGAAGGTCCAGCGTCGCCTGTACCCCCATGCGCCTCAGTTCGTTCATAGTCAGGGACGGTTTCTTCTTTCTGCCGTCACCCTTCTCCTCCATGATTTCGAGGAATGTCTTCTCCCTCGGCTTTTCGGTTTTCTTCTCGTAGGATGAGAGAATCGATGAGAACGGGGAAGAAGGAGAATACGGCTTACTCACCCTTGTGCACTTCTTCTCATCCTCAGTCTCTTCCTTCCTCTCCTCTTCTTCCTTCTCTTCCGGTTCGGGACGGACGAAGCTCTCGTTTCTGCCGCCGAGAATGGACCATGAGACGTTGGACGGCACCGTCTCCTCCCCGTCAGATATGAAGAAGCTTGTCTCTTCAACCTTTACTTCTTCTTTGAGAGGCTCCTCGGCCTTCTGCTCTTCTTTCTCCTTTACGGCTTTCTTTTCATTGAATGACGATAAGATCTCGCCGAAATTCTTCTTCGGAGTATACGGAGAGGAAGCTCTCTTAACTAGCCTCTCTTCGTTCTTCTCCTCTTTTTCAGTCTCCCGAGGTTTCTCCTCCGGCTCGGGACGGACGAAGCTCTCGTTTCTGCCGCCGAGGATGGACCAGGAAACATTGGAAGGCACCCTCTCCTCCCCGTCCGAGAGGAAGAAGCTTGTCTCTTCGACCTTCACCTCTTCCTTTATGACAGGAGATGACTTTTCTTCCTTTTCCACCAGAGTCTTCTTCGCCTTCCCGCTTTCGTACTCGCTGAGGATATCTGAAAAGGATACGGAAGAGGTGTACTTCGGAGTCGAACGTGTGATTCTCTTCTCCTCTTTCAGCTTTTCCCCCGTCTCCTCCTTTCTCACAAAGACGGGATTCTTTCCTCCGAGGACGGACCATGAGGCATCGCTGCTCACCCTCTCATCTTCACTCTCCTCGAGGAACATTGTTGAGGTACGGAGGCGTTCGTTTACCCTGCTCTTTGCTTCAGAGGAGGAGATATGCTCCTTCTTCTTTTTAACCTCCTCCTTCTCCCTGTATATTCCTTCATACTGGTCGAGGATGTCGCCGAAGCTCTTCGTCGCCGTATATGATGAGGAGGATTTCGTACTTTTATTATTGCTCCGGCTCTCTTTCTTCTTTGTCTTTCCGCCGCCGTTTTCCCATTCGTCGAGGATGTCGCCGAAAGAGGACGGGGAGGATGCCGTCTTCTTCGGCATGCGGTAGGGGTTACCCGTCTTCTCGTAGGATGCGAGGATATCGCCGAAGGAGAGGGATGGATTATAGCCGTGGACGATTTCGCCCGGCTTCTTCTTCTCCGCAGCCGGCGCTGTCGTCTTTTTCTTCTCTTCCTTCTTCTCTTTCAGGACAATGGCCGAGAAAGGGCTTTCACTATTCCGGGCTTCATCCTTCAGAATTCTCTGGATATCGGGCCCCTTCTGCTTCTTCCCCACTCTCAGACTTCCCTGATATCAAGAACGGAATCGACAAGAGGCTTGATGGCCTCCCCGAGCTTCTCCTTGTCTATTCCGTTGACCTTCATGATGATTGTCGAATAACCCATCTCGGTGTCGAGATTTCCTATCGATATTATATTCGCTCCGAGCTCATGGAGTGCACCCGAGACAGTTGCAACTGCACCGGGGGTGTCCTTAATGGAGAAGGAGACTCTGACGCCGTAGTGTCTCGTACCGAAGAGCTCGAGAAGGAGCTTGAACATATCCGAGCGTGTGACGACGCCGACAAGCTTGCCGTTGTAGTCGATGACGGGGAGAATCGAGACGTCGAGGTCGGCCATCTTCCTTGCAGCCTGTTCGACGGGATCGTCTGTATATACCGTGATGACTTCCCGGCTCATTATATCCCCCACCTTCATGAGCGAGAGCTGGTGGGCGAACTCAACTATGCTGACCTTCCCTGCCGGGGAAGCATTCGTAATGCTCTTTTCAGATACAATGCCGACAAGGCTGTCCTCTCCGTCTACGACGGGAAGACGCTTCACGCCTTCTCTCTTCATGAGTTCACTTGCCTCGAACACTCCCATGTCGGGTGTACAGGTAACGGGATTGGGTGTCATTCTCTTTGAAACTGTCATGCTGCGCTCCTCTCCACATTTTATGCGAAAGATAGAAGAAAGAAAAGAAGGCTCTATTGCAGAGATTCCCTCTCTTTTCTATAATCACATGTGTCCGGGCCCCATGGTTTAATGGATAGAACAAGTCCCTCCTAAGGATTAGATGGCAGTTCGATTCTGCCTGGGACCACTACCGCTTCCTCGTCGAAGCGGTTTTTTTTCGATCCCTTAACCGCCTCTGCAGACACGCCTCGAGAGATTGAGAACAAGGGAGGCCTCCTCATCGGGAGAGATTCTCTCATCCGATGCCGCCCAGTCCTTTATGAGTTTGTACGAGCCGCTGAGTGCGAATGATATCACAGCCCTCTTCTCCCCCTCACCTGTGAGGGAGGAGAGCGACGCCTCCAGAAGATCGACTATCCTCGGGATCGAGAAAAGACGCTCGAGGAAGGTGTAGTTGATGGGGCTCGTGAGCATGATGCGCGTCAGGGAAAGATGCTGCTCCATATAGCGGAAGACGGTTCTGACATTCTTCTCAATCTCTCCGTCCGTATTCTCAAGCGTTGATCTGATGTCATCAAGATATCTTTCGGCCATCTCCTCAAGAACCCCCTCGGGGGATGAGTAGTGATTGTAGAAGGTCGTTCTGTTGATCCCTGCCCTCTCGCAGAGCTCCTTGACTGTAATCGCTTCAAGATCCTTCTTCTTCAAAAGGAGGAGCAGTGTCTCCTCGATCAGTGCTCTTGTCTGTGTTGTTCTCTTCTTCATAGTTAAATCGACACATCGCATTGTGTTGTTGATTGTTACCTCGACATGTGTCGATTATATTTTTCTATGGGACAGCTCGTCTGTCAACGGTGTGGAGACAAGATGGAATATCTCTGGTATGTACTCTCCGCTTTTGCAGCGGGAACAGCAACGGGACTGGCAGGACTGAGTGCCGCGACGGTGATGGTGCCTGTCCTCATCGTACTGTGCCCGTCATTCACCGGAGAGGGAGGTGCATACGCGGCGACGGCAGTTGCTCTCACGTCCTCCATCGCGTCCTCCTTAGTCACGACCTGTGTCTACTGGAAGAAAGGGAACATCAACCTGAGGCGCGGCCTTGTGATGTTCATATGTGTCGTCTCCATGTGCGTTCTCGGCTCATACGCCGCATTTCGAGCCGGAAATGTCGTTCTCGGATCCTTCTCCCTCTTTCTCACCCTCTCTATCGGGATAAGATTCCTCCTCAAGCCTGACGCTGAAAAGAAGGATGCCGGCGAATGCAGAGACAAACTACGCTCCCGTGATATCATCATATCTCTGTTCTTCGGACTTACCATCGGCTTCGGCACCGGCTTTGTGGGCTCGGGAGGCGGGATGATGATGTTCATCGTATTCACTCTCTTTCTCTCCATGGATAGAAGAGAGGCTGTCGGAACGAGCACCTTCATTATGACATTCACGGCCCTCATCGCATCCGTCAGCCACTTTCTCATAGCCCCGGAAATACTGTCAGAGCACCTCGATGCGCTCATAATCTCGTCCGTAGTCACAACTGTCACAGCCCTTCTCTCTGCAAAGGCCGCGAACAGAATAAAGAGCCGCCCCGTAGGCCTTGTCACAGGCTCTGTTCTCACCATTCTGAGCGTCATCCTCATATTTCTGCGCTACCGTGACTATATTCTCGAAAGCGCTCTTATCATGGGAATTCTGTCCTGCATGCTCGAATTCTCGGAGTACGTATTCTTCTCCGCTGTTCTTCTTGTCATCATCTACCTCGTCTTCAGAAAGCTTCCATCCTACATATTCCGCAAGCTCCTCCATATGGTGGCCTTCACATCCCTCGTGGAGATGACACTCGAGGCGGGAGAGTGGTACATAGCATCGCTGACCGCCCTCCTCTTTGCCTCTCTGATCTTTCCCGTTCTCCAGGCACTCGAGAATCATGAGTGGTACAAGAGACTCTTCGTCGAGAAGAAGAGAGGGGAAGTGAAGAAGAGTCTTGTCCTCTTATTCGGGATGTACGCTGTTCTTGTCGCTCTCTGCTGGGGACTTCTCGGAAAAAGATACGTTGCAGTCACATCTGTTCTGATGTGGGGTGTCGGGGACGCTGCCGCAGCCATCTTCGGACGGACATTCGGGCGGCACAGAACAGGCTTGAAGTTCGCTGACAGGTCAAAAACGTGGGAGGGATCGGCGGCAATGCTCGTCTTCTCGTTCCTCGCAGGCGTTGCGGCAATGCTCCTCTCCGGCACATCTCAGTGGCAGAGGATAGTCTTCTATCCGCTTCTGGCAGCACCCTTTGCCTCATACACAGAGCTTCTGTCGAAGAACGGTGACGACACAGTGACGGTTCCCCTTGTCACTGCCGTCGTTATATCTCTCGTGTCGTTCATCTTCTGACGGTCATGGATTACTTGACTACGGGAAACAACAATGCTAACTTTCCTGCCCTCTGCAAAGTGCATCATCTGCCCTCACTTTTCATAAAGCACGCATGAAAAGACAAGACAGATTTCAGTTTCACTTATCTTTATGATGCTATAGAATACTTGACATGAAGCTGAGAGAAAAAGGCGTTTTACCCGAATCAGATATCTACATACACAACGCGTCTCTTATCTGCAAGGATTATTTCTACCAGTTACTGTGTACCGGACATTACTACTGTACACTCGGGTATGCTGTCAGACCCAATACCCTGGGTTCCTTCCTGCTCTGCTATATAATAAAAGGGACGCTGTGTGCATCAAACCCCAACGGGGAGAAAATGACACTTACGGAAGGCAGTCTGGGGATAATCAACTGCCATGACCGCCCCAGCTACTGGGCAGTTGAAAACCTGGAATTCTACTGGATGCATTTCGACAGTCACAATATAAACGAGCTCTATCAGAATATGGAAATGCACTCAGTCAATGTACACGACCGTGCAAGAGCAGAGAAGCTCTTCTCTTCCGTTGTCGACACTTTCGCACAGGGAAGACAGCCGAGAGAGGCGGTAATCAATAAAACAATAACAGACATCCTGACACTTTTCTTCGAAGATGAACCGGAAGGCACTGCAGACGCCAGGAAATTCGATGCAGTCATCAACTACATAAACAATAATATTGATAAGAAAATATCAAACGAAACTCTTTCAGAGATGGTCAACATGAGCGAATTCCATTTCATACGTTCCTTCAAAAAGGAGACCGGACTATCTCCACATGAGTACATTCTCAAGTCGAGAGTAAACACCGCGGCATTTCTCCTCAAAGCCACTACTCTGTCGCTCTCGGAGATTACCTACAAATGCGGATATGCCAATGAGGCTGCGTTCAGTAACAGCTTCAAATCCTACACAGGCATCACACCCCGCAGATACCGCCAGAGTGCTTTGGAGTCATTCCATAAACGGAGCCGGATAGCGAACATAGATCTTCTCGAGAAGGAAAACCAATAGAAAGAGCCGGGACCCCCGGCTCCTTTGCATTGCACTCAACTATAATCAGAGAGCATCTGATCCCATGACTTCCTTGTAGTTCTCGGGTGTGACAATCATTGCATCAACTGCTGTTGCCATTTCGTATTTCTCACCGTTGATAACCTTAAGAAGAACTTCAACAGATCCACGTCCGACGGAAGATGCCGGGAAGTATGTTGCTGCCTTCATTGCAGAAGAAGCACCGTCAGCATTCCATTCATCTTTAGCCATGTATCCACCGAGGCCGACAACACATGAGTTTGCAGCCAGACCGGCCTGCTCGAGAGCACGAAGAGCACCGATTGTTCCTTCTTCGTTAGCACCCGTTACGAGCCATGTCTTGATTTCAGGGTGAGCTGTAAAGATAGCATTTGCAACGTTGAATCCCTTGTCTGTTGTTCCGTCATAGTCAGCAAAGAATATTCTGCTGTCACCGAAGTCCGGGCACTCAGCTGTAAACTTGTCATACTCTCCTTCTGCACGTGGTACACATGATGAGACTGTGTCCATTGTAAGGATAAGAAGAGCACATGTGGGATCATTTACGAGGTTGTTTGCCTTTGCATAATCAGCTACCCACTTACCGTTGGCTTCACCGATTACATAAGCATTGATTCCAACCCATGGAGCAATCTTCTCACCGTTTTCCTCAAGAGCGTCATCAGCTGCGACAACAGGAATTCCAGACGGCTGAAGCTTCTCGATAACAGCGCGAGAGAGTGTCTGGTCAGGTGTACATGTGACGATACCTGCCGCATTGTTTGCGATAGCGTTGTCGATAGCTCTCAGATATTCTTCCGGACTCATCTTTGCATCTACATAGATAAACTCATAGCCTGCTTCTACAGCAGCAGCCTTTGCTGCTTCACCCTCATCGATAAACCAGGTCTGGTCTCCAGCCTTGTAGATACCGTAAATCACTCCCTTGCTGCTGGAAGAAGCACCAGCTTCCTTACTACCAGCGGCAAACACGAATGAGACTGCGCAAAGCAATACCAATAGAGTTGTCATTACTTTCTTCATAGTTTAAATCTCCTTTTTTTGATTTCCCTTTTTATTTCGAGGCAAGAGCCTTCTTGCTTGCTTCAAGCAGTGCCTTCTCTCTGTTTGTCCGCCTTATATAATCGCTTGTCAAAGCGAAGAGCAGAAGAGCACCACGCGCTACGTACTGCCAGAAACTCTGGACATTTACCATGATGAGACCTGTGTTGAAAGCCTGGATGAGGAAAACGCCGAGAGCAGTACCGACCATATCGCCGACGCCGCCGGTGAAAGACACACCGCCGAGAACAACAGCCGTGATTGCATCAAACTCAAGGTTGACGTTGGCCGCAGGCTGTCCGGAGTGCATTCGTGAACTGAATATGATTCCACCAAGAGAAGTGACAACACCCATCATTACAAAAAGAGTTGTGATTATCCTCTGCGGATTAAGACCTGCCAGTCTTGCAGCATCCTTATTGCCTCCGATTGCGTATACACTCCGACCGAACTTCGTTTTTGCCAATACAACTCCGAAGATGATGAAGAAGATGATCATAATCCATACAGAGAGCGGTATTGTAAGAAATCTGGTTCCCCCGATCCACAGAAACGACTTGTTTGTCACGCTGACCGGTCTGCCGTCACAGAGAATGTATGCAAATCCTCTGAACACAAACTGCGATACGAGAGTCGCAATGAATGCCTCGATTTTGATCCTGTTGACCATCCAGGCATTGAAGAACCCTACAAGTGCGCCTGCAATCACAGTGATGAGTACTGCAGGAAGGAACGGTACTCCCCATGATACCAGCGAAGCACAGAGAACACCGGTGAAAGCACAGACAGATCCCGGAGAGAGGTCATTCTGACCGGCAATGATCAAATATGTGTGCCCGATTGCTATCAAACCGGTAAGCGAGACTCCGACAAGGATATTCGTAATATTCGTCCACGAAAGGTAATTCGGATTCATTGCCGTGAAGATGGCAAATATAACAATTGTTGCCCCGATGAGGATCAGCTTATCACCGGGAACAGCCGATTTAACTTTACTCCAAACATTTTTTCCCATTCCGTCACACTCCTTCACTCATGGCCAGAGAAAGAATCTTCTCTTCTGTTGCATCCTTGCCCGAAATAACGCCCTTGATACCCAGATTCCCCATGACGATGATTCTGTCACAGAGACCGATGACCTCAGGCAGCTCAGACGAGACAAGAATGACGCCCAGCCCGTCTTTGGCGAAATCACAGATCATCTGGTAGAACTCACTTTTGGCCCCGACATCGATTCCTTTGGTCGGCTCATCAAGTATGAGAACCTTGGGCTGTGTCGCCATCCATCTGGCAACAACACACTTCTGCTGATTACCCCCCGAGAGCTCGACTATCTTCTTTGACGCACTTGGCGTCTTGATAGAAAAGCTGGCAATACCGTCGTCGATTATCTTCCTTTCCCTGGCCGTATCGACAATGCCGGCTCTGTTACTGTTCTTATCCAGCATCGATATCGTTATGTTCCTGCCGACATCAAGATTAGCAAGTATACCCTGCGTTTTCCTGTCTTCCGGGACATATACGATGCCGTTCTTCATTGCAGCATGAGGGCTCTTGTTATGAATCTCACGTCCAGAAAGGAAGACCCTGCCTCCGAGCATCCTGTCGACTCCGATGATGGCTCTCATGACCTCCGTCCTTCCGGCTCCGACAAGACCAGCAAAACCAAGCACCTCACCTTTATGGAGTGTGAAGGATACAGGATTTACAAAATCACTGTAAATCTCCTCGACTCTCAGAAGTTCCTCTCCTATTGTCTTGTTCCTGTCAAGGTTGTTATAGATGTCACCCAGGTCTCTTCCGACCATAAGTCTGATCATATCGGCTTCATCTGTAGTCTTTGCATCGACAGTTGTCACATACCTGCCGTCCTTGAAGATTGCAACTTCGTCTGCGATCCTCTTGATCTCACTCATACGGTGGGAGACATATATGATGACGACACCGTTCTTCTTCAGTTTCTCGATGACTCTGAAAAGAGCATCGATCTCAGCGTCGGAGAGACTGGCTGTAGGCTCATCAAAGCAGATTGCCTTCAGATTCTCACGGCTGTAAGCCTTCATGATCTCAACCATCTGCTGATATGCTATAGAGAGATTCTTGACCTTTGTAGACGGTTTAACAGGGAGTCCGAAATCATCGATGATCTTCTGAGCCATACTGTTCGCCCGTGCAACATCAATCAAACCGGATTTTCTGGTCGGCATTCTTCCGAGGAATATGTTCTCAGCAACGGAAAGCTCCATGAGTATCTGACGTTCCTGATAGATGACACTCACACCGGCTTCTATCGCCTCATGGGGGTTTCTGAAGTAGACCGGCTGATCATCCAGGAGGTATTCTCCGCTTGTTGCCTGGTAGTCTCCATTCAGAGTTTTGAGCAGCGTTGATTTCCCGGCTCCGTTCTCTCCGAGGAAAGCCAATACCCTTCCCCCCTCTGCACGGAACGAGACATTATCCAGGGCTTTGACACCTGGGAAATACTTTGTGATATTTCTGAATTCAACACTGTGCCTCACTGAATATTCCTCCTTTGTTAATTAAAATCCTAAAGCCATCCGGGTAAATAACAATGCAGAAAATTGCTTATTTTTTACAAAAAACTGCTCAATTTTCCCTTCGAACATAAATCATTGCATACAGGTACTGAGAATAATATATCTCTTTTTTAATAAATCAATTATTCCTGAACCCCCTGTATCGGCATCTGCCTTCCGGTCTGTCGCACAGATACCCAATATCTTTCAAGAAAGCATAAAAGACTGAACTCAGACCAGAAGAGGCAGTACTCGTCTCAACCTCTCGCAGTCAACAAAATCCGGATTGGCTTTCATTGCTTCATCAAATTCAGCTTCTGCATTGTTTTTTTCTCCCAGACAGAGATACCCCAGCCCGCTCAGATAATGACATTGAGCGGAATTATTTCTGGAAAGATCCTCTTTCCATAACTCCAGCCCGGGTAATGACACAGCAAAATAATCGTAATCAATGACGTCATTCCTGTGCTTCTTCCCATAATCAACAATCATCTTAAATGTTTTTTCAGCTTCATCCTTCATGCCGAGTTTACGTTCCGAAAGTGCCTGGAAAACAATTACATCGGCACTCTGGTCATAGTAATACATAGCACTTTTAAGCTCTGCCTTTCCTTCTAATGCCTCAATCCATTCCCTGCGGGCGGAGTCAGGTTTTCCGGCCTTTTCATAAACAAGACCGCGCATATAGTGGATCTCATTATCCTTACAGCCTTCAAGTTTTCCTTCTCCGAGATTATGAGGATACTCCATGGCTCGGCATAGATAATCGAGGGCTTTTTCATAATCCCCTTCCCTGATACTTAAAAGAGAAAGCTCCTTGAGTGCTGTGATGTACTCTTTGGTAACCTTACCTTCCCCTCCCTCCCAGGGATGGAAGTTATGATGAAGGAGAATATCGAGTGCTTCGACACTTCTTCCCATTCTGTTGAGGAACGAAACATACATTACCACAAGGTCATCACGCCTGAATGCAACATCCCTGTTGCTGTCAAGGAGTTTGAATCTCTCCGCTGCACTGTATCCGAGTTTTCCTTCCAATTGGATAAGCTCCAGCAGGATACGCGCATCTGTCTTATCCATCTCCCAGGCGGCGGAGAGCTCCGTCAGTGCTTCATCTCTCTTATCCATCTTGTTATACAGAACGATAGAAAGATTTCGTCTTACCGTCGGATTGAGACCTACGGCTTTTTTCCAGGAGTTGTAGGCAGTATCATAATTCTTTCTGTCATACGAAAGATTACCCATGAGGAAACTGGCTTTCCTGTCTTCTCCTCTTGCATTGAGTGCGAATGAGAGAACGATGCTGTCCTCAACTGTGTTGGGAAAAGCATATGTCTCATCGGCTTTATCCGCTTCAATGAGCCATTCAACATAATCCTTTCCGATCAGATGAGAAGCATAAGCTTTGTAGTATTGTACCATCGGATTAGTACCGGGGCACCTCTCTAGAACATCCAGTGCTCTCTCTCCCTCACCCCAGTTCATGAGATCTATTGCAAGGTAAATGTAATTGGCTCTCCTGCCGATCATGCGCTCATCAAATGACTTGTCCTTCAGAAAGAGAAGAGATGCATAATCAAACGGATCATGAGCCAGATTCTCCTCTGCCGCTTTGACTGCTTCATCATGCCGGCCCAGATGCTCAAGAATGAAAACTCTCAATGCGCGGGCTTTCATTGCGCCCGTATTATATGTCAGTGCCCTTTCTACAGCTGTAAGAGCACCGGCATAATCGCTGCGCCTTGCATCGATCAAAGCCAGGTTGTAGAAACTTCTCGAGCATTCCCTCTCACTCCATGTCGCTTTATAGAAGGCATCATATGCACCGTCAAGATCTTCCTTATAGAGTTTCACTAATCCCAGGAAATAGTATGCTTCACTGTCATACGGATTGGGAGTAAGCCAGGTGATTCTCTTCACGGCCGCTTCGAAATGTCTTTCAGCCTCATCAAGAAGACATCTCTTGAGAAGAAGTTCCCCGTAGAAGAGGTTGGCTCTGCTGTCAAGAGGATCTCTCCTCAATGCCTCAAGATAATACGGCTCGCTCTCGAATGTTGCGTGGCGGTACTGCTCCAGATGCTGTGCAATGAGAATCAACTCTTCGTTCGTATCAACCTCTTCAGGCTTCCGCACAGAGGCCGCAGGCTTCGGAAGGGGCTCGTCTACCCTCTCCTCGGGGCGGGATACAATCAGAACATTGCCGTCTGCATCATAGAGCGTCAGAACGAGCTCGGTCTCTTTCAAAGCGGAAGGAACACTCTTCACATATGCTTCTTCAACTCTGAGGTCGGTTCTCTCGGAGAATAATATATCACCATTCCTGTCGGAGAGTGAAACAAGAACATTCTCCAGTCTTGATGGAGCATACGCCGTAATTGTCACCTCTCCGTTTTCTGAGACGAAATTGACTATCACCCTGAGATTTGCGTTCTTTACATATCCTACACTCTTATAGGGCATGAAATACTGGGTGAACACCTTCTCTTCGCCGGGTGCGAGATAGGTAAAATCAGGCTGGTTGTCTGTATAGACACCTGTCATAAGTTCGATATACGGCCCGTTGTTGTCCGTCAGGTTCCTGTCCCATGCACGGCCGAAATCGCCGTTTCCCCATGTCCACTGTTTCTTTCCCGGTGATATGTGATGGTCCGCAATATGAAGAATTCCTGCCTCCACCCTGTAGTCATATCCTCCGACAAAGTCAAACTCGCTCTTATATGCCATATATGAAGTGGGAACCGGAATGTTCTTATATCTTGAAATATCTACGCCGGCACTGTAGTCATGTTTGTAATATACCCCATGCGCAATCGGGAATGAGGATACGTCTCTCTTTCCATGGTCATAGACAGCAGTAACATCAGGAGGGAAAACGGACTGTGTGTAATCATTTACCGGTACCGCAGGGTTGGCCCACCAGAGAAATGTCTGGGTATGATTGGTACGGTTATACAGCTGTGCTTTGATCTCTATATATGCCCTGCCCGGATAGAGTGTAAAGCGTGTCACGACCTTTGTACCGTACATCTCGTCGACATCTCCGATATCAAGCGTCACGGAGCCGTCATCATTCTCATTGATATGCCAGCTCGTGGCCATATAGGTGGTAGGACGATGATGCTGCGGCCAGTTGAATTCTATTCCACCGCTGATCCAGGGACCAAGCAGTCCTACGAGAGCGGGTTTTATGACTTCGTTGTGGTAGACAAAATCATACCCGTTGGTCTTATCATATGCCCGCTGTATTCTGCCTCCCAGCTCAGGGAGAACCATGACAAGAAGATACTCATTCTCAAGGATGACGGCATTCCACTCTCTGTCCGTCTTCTCATCAAGGATTTTATCAATAACAGGATATGGATAAACCCTGCCGCTAGACCCCTGATAGACTCTCTTTTCAAGGAACATCGGATTCTTGTCACAAGCCCCTACTCCGTATGTCGGTATGATGACCTTCTCCAATCTTATTTCTGCATATGACTGTGCCATAAAGCCTCCGTGATTTTGAGTATAGATACGGAAATTGCTCCTCACAATGCGTAAAATTGCTCATTTATTGCAAAAGACTGCTCATATAAAAAGATGTAAAGTCAGTTATAATCATCTTATGGACAAATTGGAAAATGACATTCTTCGAATCGAAACCACCCCGTTTTCGGCATCGCTGCACTCTCTTATCTATAAACCGTTTCAAAGAGAGCTGACACTCTCTCTGAAAACCGAAGAAGACCATTGCTCACACCCGTCATACAGCGGATGCACCATATTTCCTTTTGCCGGAAGAATAGAAAGAGGCATATTCAAGGGCACAAAGTTTGACAGGAATGACGGCCTGAACAGCCTTCACGGCGGAAGAGAGGCACGAAATGCCGTATTTGATAAAATAGAATCAACTTCTTACTCAACAGCTTACAGAAAATACAGAAGGCGGGGTGAGGACGGGATCGAAAGCGACAGAGTATATACCGTCACATATTCTGTTGATGAAAACAGCCTCATGATCACCCATGAGATGGAAAGCGGAAAACCTGTTCTCTGCGACACGACATGCCACCTCTATTTCAACCTGGGCAGCTCATCCGATATCCTTTCGCATAGAATAAAGCTTGATGAGAATGCAATTGTTCTCAACAACACGAATCATATCCCCCTGACAATTACACCGACAAAGGGAACACCGTTTGATCTGAATTCAGAGAGAGTTCTCGAAGAAATTAACTCGCTTGAAGATTTCTCATTCTCCAACGGTCTCAATAATGCCTTCCGCCTCTCCGGAGAGAAGCGCCTTTTGCTGAAAGCTGACGACCTTATGATGTCAGCAACCAGCTCCAGTCAGGCAGTCGTGCTCTATGGAGGAGGATATCTTGAAAGAAAGGCTTCTTATATAGCAGTTGAATTCGAGGATGTTCCATTTCAAGAGACAAGAACAGTTACAGACCACTACAGAAGGACCTTCTCCTATACATTCCTCGAGAGATGAACGCTATCGTCCTCTCGTTCCTCTCCGGCACATCTCAGTGGCAGAGGATAGTCTTCTATCCGCTTCTGGCAGCACCCTTTGCCTCATACACAGAGCTTCTGTCGAAGAACGGTGACGACACAGTGACGGTTCCCCTTGTCACTGCCGTCGTTATATCTCTCGTGTCGTTCATCTTCTGAGTGACAGAAAGGGCCATCTCCGGGCCTCTTTCATTTTTTCTTTCTAGTGAATTTCTTCGTTGTCTTCGGTTTCGCCTTGTATTCCTCTATGAGAGCGGCAACTCTCTCGTCTGTAAGAAGAGATGGGTTCTCCTTATCCTCCTTCGGTATTGCCACATTCTCCCTTCCCCACTTGAGGTAATAGCCGAACTTACCGTTGACGAGTACGACCTTCGTGCCGTCGACCGGGGCGAACTCCTTCTCACCCTCCACGCTCTTCTCTTCTCTGGATGCATGGGCGGAGGCTATCTCCGAGATTTTCTCAAGGCTCAGATCCTCGGGATATTTCTTCATGGATATCGGAAGCGGGATGTTCTCGTCACCCCACTTTATGTAGAGGCCGTAGCGCCCGCTCATAAGTGAGATGGGCTTTCCCATGTACTCGCCCTTGAGACCGCCCTTCCCTGTCGGTTCTATTATGTCTTCCACAGTTATATTGAGTGGATCGGCAACCTTAACGTTCTTTCCGTTGTACTGGGCATAGAAGCCGTAGGGCCCCGCCTTCAGAACCACGGGATTCATGTCGTTGTCGAAGCCGATTGTCTTGGGAAGCGAGAACAGGAGGTCGATCATCTCCTCTGACGCATCCTTTGCGTTTCTCTTCAAGGCTTTCGGCCATGTGACGGTAGAGCCGTCGTCGAGGCGCTCGAAGTAGTCGCCGTAGCGGCCCTTCTTCAGGTTGAAGCGGCCGTAGAGCACAACTCCTTCCTCCTCCGGCGGGAAGAGAAGATTCTCTGCATCACCGTCGTTGAATGTTCCGGGAAAGAGTGTGGGCGGGATGGAGCGCATGAGGGCCTTTCCGCCTTCGTCCTGTATTGATGAAAGGACGTAGGGACCGAACTTTCCGATCTTTATCTCATAGGTCACCTTCTCTCCGTCATGGATGAAGCTGTAATCGAGGCCGTCGAGCATCAGGCTCTTAGCCTCTCCTGTCGTTATGGTCTCACCGACCTTTCTGAGGTCTTCACTTAGTCCCATTCTTTCCTTCCTTGCCGAACCAGAACTGAGAAAGATATTCCTCCTTCTCCTCTTCTCCACGGGCTATGCGGTCAAGCCCCGCCTCCATGTCCTTCGTGAAATCATAGGCGATATAGGACGGGAAGCTCTTCTCGAGGAATGCCTCGACGAAGAAGCCCGTGAATGTCGGCACGAGCGTCGTCGACTGTCTTACGACGTAGCCGCGGTCTATGAGTGTGGAGATGATGGTCGCATATGTACTGGGGCGCCCGATCTCCTCGCTTTCAAGCTTCTGCACGAGTCCCGCTTCGGTGTAGCGCTGCGGAGGCTGTGTCGTGTGGCTCTTCGCCTCGAGGGATCGCAGAGTCACCTTTTCGCCTTCCTTAAGCGGCGGCAGTACCTCCTCCTTTTCCTCTTCCTTATCGGATGAGACCATGTAGACCTTTCTGAAACCCTCGTAGAGGACGACGGCACCCGAAGAGGTGAAGCCGTACTCTCCGCACTCCATCTTCACTGTCGTGACGGCCTTTATGCTGTCCTTCATCTGGGAGGCAAGAGTCCTCTTCCATATCAGGGTGTAGAGTCTGAGCTCGTCACCCTTGAGTCCCGTCTCCTCGGGGGAGCGGAATCTGTCACCGGAGGGTCTTATGGCCTCGTGGGCCTCCTGGGCTCCGAGGGTGCTGGCCTTGTACTGCCTTATCTGGAGAAGTGAGTCTCCGTAGTTGTCCCTTATATATGCGGCCGCAGCCCTGATGCATTCGTCGCTCAGTGTCGGACTGTCCGTTCTCATGTATGTTATGAAGCCGTTCTCGTAGAGGCGCTGGGCAATCGCCATGATCTCCTTCGCGCTCTTTCCCATCTTCCGTGTCGCATCCTGCTGGAGCGTCGATGTCGTGAAGGGATAGGAAGGCTTCTCGATCTTCTTGCTCTGGCTGACGGAGGTAACCACAGCTTCCTTTCCTGTGAGGGACTGTGCTATTTCCTCACCCTCTTCCTGGCTGAGCACCCTCACTCCCTTCTTCACTTCCCCCGTATCGCCGTTGAAGCTCTTGGATGAAGCGACAGGCTTTCCGGCTATCGACACGAGTGTCGACCTGAACGAAGGATCTGTCTTGGAGAGTGCTGTCACCGTTGCAAAGTCCGATGCTTTGAAGCGCCTTCTCTGGTTCTCCTTCTCGACGATGAGTTTCAGCGCCGGAGACTGCACACGGCCTGCAGAGTACTTTCCGCCGAGCTTACGCGAGAGTATCGGGGAGATGCCGTAGCCCTGGAGACGGTCTACGACACGTCTGGCCTCCTGTGCATATACAAGGTTCATGTCTATGTCACGGCAGGAGGAGAAGGCATCCGTGATGGCCTTCTTCGTTATCTCATGGAATACCATTCTGTAGACTGGACACCTGGGCTTGAGGACGTTGTACAGATGCCATGCGATGCTCTCTCCCTCGCGGTCCTCATCGCTTGCGAGCACCAGCTGCTCTGCATCCTTGAGGGCACTTTTGAGCTCCCCGATCAGCTTCTCCTTGCCGCTGACCACCGTGTAGTCGAGCTTGAAGCCGTTGTCGACATCTATGCCGTAGACTCCCTTCGAGTGGGGATCGGGGCTGGGATTGAGATCCACTATGTGGCCCAGTGAAGCCATCACCGTACAGCTCTGCGGCAGATACCGCTTTATGGTCCTGGCCTTTGTCGGTGACTCGACGATGATCAGTGTCTTCTTGCTAGGGTCTGCAATCAAGATGCATCCTCCTTAATCTATACAGGTAAGAGTGAATTTGCCGTCACTTCCCTTCGCAACGTTCTGGAAGAAGTTCCCCTTTGCGATGTCCTGGTCGGCGTCCATTGAGAAAGTTAATTGCTTGTTGCCGTTTTCGTCAAGTGAAAACTCGTATGTGATATCTATTGTGATATGCATGCCGAAAGCCGAGGCGATGATCTTGGTATCGATTCTGTCCGCCGTCACCTCACTCTCCCCCATCATCCATCTGCCGGGGTTGATGATCGTCTTGTTCATACGCTTGTTGTTCGTTCTGAACGCCTCCGCGGCCGCACTCTCCTCGTCATAGTCATGCCAGTCGGAGAAACCCGGCTCATCGGGTGCGATAAGGGGGAATATGCGGTACTCCTCTCCGTCGTATATCAGATAAAGGTTATAGAGGTAGTCCTTATCGACGCTTTCGGCCCTGATCGTCAGCTCCTTCACCTTTCCCCAGTTTGACTTGTTGGTGTTGTTGTCCCATCTGTATGTTCCATCCCATGAGGCTGCAAGCGCAGTAAGGCAGAGCGCAAAAAGTAAAACCAGTACGACTGTTTTTCGTATCATCCCGAATCCCCTTTGAAAATCACAGCTTTCTTCTATCACCGGTACCGATTAAAGTCCATAGATAGCACGGAGAAGTGAGGTTATCATAAAGAAAAAGGTATGAACAGTCCAAAGCTCCGTAAAACTTACATTCTCTCAATTTTTGTCGAAATAAAGAGTGTGTGTAGAAATCACAATTGACTTCACTTTCCTCATCCGCTGTCTTAAACTTGAATCCATGAGAAAGGTAATAACAGCTTCCCTGGTTCTTCTTCTGCTCCTCACATCCTGTGTCGTCACCGAGTCCATAACAGCCGCGACCGGCTATTCGGGATCGTCGAAGACGGATCTCACCGTAGACCCGTTCTTCCTCACAGTCCTCGAGGATTTCTCCTCGTTCACCTCCGGTGACGGTTACTCGATAATGGACGATGCGATGGTCGGCTTCGCATCCTCCGTCAACTCATCGTCCTCCGCATCCTCGGTAAGCCTCCTCTCGGGCGACGAGGGAAAAAGATATGTCATTTCGTTCGACTACTCGTCCCTCGAGAAGCTTTTGAAGGACCTCAACAACGGAAAGGCCAACACACTCTTCTCAATCACATCATCCTCACTCGCGTTCAGGCTGACGATGGACAACTACGACGAACTCAAGAATGTCATTCCGTTCCTCAGCGACGAGAACTTCGAAGTATACGGCCCCGAATATTCCAACGGAATGACAGAGGAGGAATATACCGACATGATCACATTCCTCCTCGGAGAGGAGAGCCCCGAAGCACTTCAGAAGAGCTCGGTCACCATCACAATCACCGTTCCCGGAACGATCACCTCCGTCACGGGCGCCGTGAAGACAGGTTCTTCAACTGCAGTCTATACATTCCCCGTCATAGACTTCCTTCTCCTCAATAACCCGCTTTCATTCTCCATAAGCTGGAAATGAGCGAAGAAAAAGCCCCCGCACTGCGGGAGCTCCAGACTGCTGTGTTCCACATCTTCTGTTTTTGAGGGTAGCCGCCAGAAGAAGCGACAGAGGACGGCAGATTTGGAATGAGGCCGTTTTTCCTCTTTCCTGTGTCCGGATGTGGCCGGACGGGGAACACTCATCTATCAGACTTGGGCTTATTTCGAGTAGAACTCTACGACAAGCTGGTCATTGACATCGATCGGGATTTCCTTTCTCTCGGGAAGTCTGGAAAGTGTACCTGTCCAGTTATCCTGATCGATAGTGAAGTATTCACTGTTGAATGCCCTTCTCGGACCCTTGAAGCAGGCTTCGAACTGTGCGTTCTTCCTTGACTTCTCCTTAAGTGATACTACATCTCCGACCTGAATCTGGTAAGAAGGAATATCGACCTTCTTGCCGTTGACGAGAATGTGGCCGTGGCTGACAAGCTGACGTGCAAGTCTGATCGAATTAGCGAAACCGATTCTGTACACAGCGTTATCGAGTCTTCTCTCGAGAGAGATGACAAGAGCGTCACCTGTCATCATGGAAGACTTGAGTGCCTTCTCATAATAGCGGTGGAGCTGCTTCTCCATAATGCCGTAGTAAGCCTTCAGCTTCTGCTTCTCAGTCAGCTGCTTCGAATAGTCAGTAGGCTTCTTTCTCTTTGCGAAAGCCGGGTTAGCGGCTCTGTTCATTGCCTTAGGGTGTCCACATACATTAACCCCAAGTCTTCTGCACTGCTTAAATCTAGGAGTGAAATTTCTTCCCATGATTTAGACCCTCCAGTTAGAATTATTGTCAGGTGTCGAAACTCGACTCATCCAATTTACTCCAATAAAAATAAATATGTCAATTTGAAAGAGCCTCTTTTTTCCCTTTTCTACGCCGCAGGAGCTGTTATAATGACTCCATGAGCAGAAAATCATGGCTGGCCCTCATTATAATCGGACTTGCCGGGCAGATCGCCTGGACTATCGAGAACATGTATTTCAACACATTCATGTACCATACGATTTCATCCGATCCCGGTTATATCGCATTGATGGTATCTTCCTCGGCAGTCGTCGCAACTCTGACAACCCTCATAATGGGTGCCCTCAGCGACAGACTCGGAAGGCGTAAGATTTTCATAACAGCGGGATATATAATCTGGGCCTTCACAGTCCTCGCTTTCAGTTGGATAAAGCCGTCGGCCTTCCCGTCAGTGAGAGCAGCGGCTCTTACTGTCGTCATAATGGACTCGGTCATGACCTTCTTCGGGAGCACTGCCAACGACGCATACTTCAACGCGTACATAACAGAAAGCGTCGAAAGGAAGGACAGAACAAAGGTCGAAGCTGTCGTACAGGTTCTCCCCATGGTCTCGATGCTCTTCGTCTTCGGCGTCATGGACGGCTTCACGCAGAGGGGCATGTGGTCGCTCTTCTTCGCCATCACGGCGGCCATCATGCTCTTCTCGGGAATCCTCTCGATCTTCCTCCTTGACAGGGACAGGTGCGTGAAGAAGGATAATGTGCGCCTCCTCGACTCCCTCATCTTCGGTTTCAGAAAGAGTACAGTAAAAAACAACAGCAGTCTCTACATAGCGCTTGCTGCATACGCTGTCACCGCACTTTCAATGCAGGTCTTCTTCCCATACCTTATTATTTATATGCAGACATACCTCGGCTTCGAGAGCGAATATGTCATCATACTCGCCGTGGCGCTCGTTGCGGCAAGTGTTTTCTGCATCATCGGAGGCAGGGCCGCTGACAGAATGGGAAGGACAAAGGCTGCACTCCCGATGACCGGGCTGATGACAGGCGGCCTCGTGATGATGGCCGCAGCACGCTCCCTCCTCTTCACGATAGCTGCGGGAACCGTGATGATGAGCGGATATCTTTTATCTGTATCCATATTCTCGGGTATGGTCAGAGACTACACACCCGGAGGTAACGAGGGGGAGATACAGGGTATCCGCATGATCTTCCAGGTAATGCTTCCAATGGTCATCGGCCCTTATATAGGGGCACTTGCAATAAAGGGTTCGAATCTCACCTACGTCGAACTCGGAGTCGAGAAGACTGTGCCCACGCCCGTCATCTTCCTCCTCGCCGCGGCAGTCGAACTCTTCGCCGTCATTCCCGTCTTCATTCTCAGAAAAAGGGAGGTGAAGTGATGCCTCCCCTTCCCGAATACCCCAGGCCCCAGCTCGAGAGGGAGGGAGAGTGGCTCTCCCTCAACGGTGAATGGGACTACAGAATAACAGATGAAAGATCAAAGACGATCAGGGAAGGTAAGATCCTCGTCCCCTACTCTCCCGAAAGCAGAAGAAGCGGAGTGGAGCACATACTGATGCCTGACGAAACGCTTTACTACTCACGCTCTGTTCTGTGGCCCTTCCCCTTCGAGAGGGAGAGTGAGGAGCTCATCCTCCACTTCGGCGCCGTCGACTATCTTGCGCGTATCATGATTGACGGAGAGGAAGTGAGATCCCACAGGGGAGGCTATCTCCCGTTCTCCGTCAAAGTCGATAAAAGCTCGTTCATCCTCTCTCTCATCGTCACCGATCCGACAGATACAGAGGAGCAGGAGAGAGGAAAGCAGAAGCTTAAAAGAGGCGGCATATGGTACACGCCCCAGTCCGGGATATGGCAGAGCGTATGGATCGAGAAGGTTAAGAGAAAGCACATCACCCGCCTCTCTCTCATCCCCTCGCTTACAGGCTTCTCGATTACCGTACATACGACAGACGAGGGAGAGGGAAAGATAATCCTCGGTGAAAAGGAATACCCGTACAGAGCGGGGGAGAAGACAGAGATCGGAATCGAGAATCCCCATCTCTGGTCCCCGGAGGACCCTCACCTCTACCGCTTCACACTCACCTTCGGTGAAGATACCGTACACTCCTATACGGGCCTCAGGACCTATGGCATCGGAGAGGACGAAAAGGGCGTGAAGAGGCTTCTTCTCAACGGAAAGCCTTATTTCCACCACGGCCTTTTAGACCAGGGCTACTACAGGGAGGGCTTATACACACCGCTGTCGGAAGAGGAGATGACAGGGGATATAATCCTGGCAAAGCGCATGGGCTTCAACATGCTCCGCAAGCACATCAAGATAGAGCCCCTCAGGTGGTACTACAACTGCGACAGACTGGGCATTCTCGTCTGGCAGGATATGCCCTCGGGCGGCGGCAGATACCATCTTCCGGTAATCTCCGCCCCGCTCTTTATCGGCTCCCACCTCTCTGACTCCCACTACACTCTTCTTGCAAGAAGGGATGAAAAGATGAGACGGGAATTCGAGGAACACCTCAAAGAGATGATTACTCTGCTCGAAAGCGTCGTCTCGATAGCGGTGTGGGTTCCCTTCAACGAAGCCTGGGGACAGTTCGACAGCGTGAGAATCGGAGAAATGGTTGAGAAGATGGATCCCACACGTACTGTGGACTATCATTCGGGATGGCTCGACCAGAAGAAGGGGCCTCTCAGGAGCGAGCATGTCTACTTCAGGCGCTACCGCTACAGAAGAGACAGATACAACCGCTCTACGGTCCTCTCGGAGTTCGGAGGCTACGGCCTGGAAGTGGAGGGTCATACCTTCTCCTCATCGAAGTTCCAGTACAAGGGATACCGTACAAAGGAGGCGCTCACCGACGCTGTAATTGCAATGTACAGAAGAGATATCTTTCCGGCAAAGGAGGAAGGCCTCAGCGGCGCTGTATACACACAGCTGAGTGACGTCGAGGACGAACTCAACGGCATTGTCACCTATGACAGGAAGGTCGTGAAGATGGATGAGGAGAAAATGAGGATGATGGGAGAGGCACTCACACGTTGAACTTGAAGAATACGATATCTCCGTCCTGGACGACGTATTCCTTGCCCTCGAGTCTGAGTTTCCCCGCTTCCCTCACCTTCTGTTCGCTTCCGTATTCCACAAGGTCGTTGTAGTTATATACCTCGGCCTTGATGAAGCCCTTCTCGAAGTCGGAGTGAATGATTCCGGCACACTGGGGAGCCTTGCTTCCCTCGCGGAATGTCCAGGCTCTGTCCTCATCCTTTCCTGCAGTGAAGAATGTTCTGAGCCCCAGGGCGTGGTATGCAGCCCTGACGAGGCTGTCCAGTCCCGATTCCTCGAGTCCCACGGCCTCGAGAAACTCCTTCTTCTCGTCATCTGTCTCGAGCTCCGCAATTTCAGCCTCGATCTTGCCGCATATAACGACAACGGGTGCATCCCCGTCCCTCTCTGCTATCTCACGAACACGCCTGACGTAGTCGTTGTCCTCTCCGAGTGCATCCTCGTCGACGTTGCATACGTAGATCACGCTCTTGAGAGTGATGAGATGCAGGTCATAGAGGAGAGCCTTCTCCTCTTCACTGAGCCCCAGCCTGCGTGCAGGGATACCCTCCCCGAGGTTCTTCAGAAGCTTCTCGTAGAGAGGAAGGAGCTTCTCGTTCTCCTTTGCAGTCTCCTTGCTTATACGGCTGAGCTTGCTCTGCTTCTGATAGCGCTTGTCGACTGTTTCATAGTCGGCGAGGGCGAGCTCGATATCGATGGTCTCTATATCGTTATCGGGATCGATTTTATTGTTCACGTGGATAATGTCGCTGTTGTCGAAGCACCTTACGACATGTGCAATGACGCCGACTTCCCTTATTGCGGCGAGGAACCTGTTGCCCAGTCCCTCTCCCCTGCTCGCACCCTTTACAAGCCCCGCGATATCGACGAATTCGACAGTTGCGGGAACAACCCGGGCAGGCGGAATGAGGGAGACTATCCTGTCGAGCCTCTTATCCGGGACGTTCACCATCCCTATATTGGGATCTATCGTACAGAAGGGATAGTTCGCAGCTTCGGCGGGAGCAGCTGTGACAGCTGAAAATATAGTTGACTTGCCGACGTTGGGCAGTCCGACAATACCACAATTTAAACTCATTGCTTTTCCTCGCTCCTCATTATGCAGCAATTCCGTTTTTTTTGCTATTATCCATAACATGGAAGAAGAGAGAGTACTTCTCATCACAACCCGTGAATGCGGAGAAAACGAAAGAAGAGTCTACCTCAGGGAAGCGGAGATGAGAAGCCTCATCGAGACGCTCTCCCTCCCCGTCGTCTTCCAGAAGAGCTTCACAATAAAGGATGATAACAGAGCTTCCCTCTTCGGAAGCGGCCAGATCGAGGAGATAAGGGAGATTGCCGCGGCTGTCGATGCAACGGAAATCGTCGTCGACGCATTCCTCTCACTCGCACAGGAGAAGAGAATCGAAGAGAGTGCAGGAGTGGGGGTATCTGACAGGGAGGCCGTCATACTCTCGATATTCCGTCAGAGTGCACACTCAAGAGAGGCACGCCTCCAGACTATGAAGGCTTTAGCCGTCTACGAGAAGCCCCGCCTTGTCTTCAAAGAGGCCGCATATGCCCAGCAGCGCGGCGGGGTCAGGGGAGCCAAGGGCGAAGGCGAGAAGGAAATCGAACTCAGGCGGCGCTCGATAGACCGTATCATCTCGTCGCTCGACAGGGAAATCGAAAAGATAAGAAAGACACGGGAGACACAGCGCCGCAAGAGGGAGAGAAACGAGGTCTTCTCCTTCACTCTCACAGGCTACACCAACGCCGGAAAGACAACGATCCTGAATTCACTTGCAAAGGATGTCCCTGAGCCGGAGAACAAGCTCTTTGCAACCCTCGACACGACAAGCCGTGCAGTCACCCTTCCCTCCGGAAGGAACGTTGTCGTATCTGATACGGTAGGCTTCATCCGCAATCTCCCGCCGTCCCTCGTCGCCTCGTTCTCCTCGACGCTCGAGGAGGCCCTCTCATCCGATGCGGTGATCATCGTATGCGACGCCTCGCATCCCGATGCCGCAGAATGCTGCAGAACGACAGTCGAAACGCTGACTGAGCTCGGTGCCGCCGGGAAAATCAGACTCGTTGTCATAAACAAGATTGACTCTCCTGCAGACGACATAACACTCTCGAGTCTGAGAAGCACAGGCTACAGGACTGTCGAGACAAGCTTCAGAGAGGGAAAGGGAAGGGAGGATCTTCTACAGGCTCTTGACGACATCGCAGGCGAGAATTACGTCACGCTGAGTCTTCTTCTGCCCTACTCCTCACCCCTCTTTTCATCCCTCAGCCGCTCAGGCCTCGTAAAGTCTACAGAGTACAGAGAGGACGGAATCATCGTTTCAGCGGAGGTCCCCATACGGGAGAAGGAGAAGTACCTTCCCTTCCTGATTCCCGGAAAAGAAGTGTGACAGATAGAAATCTGTTTATCCCTGTAGAGTTGATATTTCTCCTTGTTTTCAAAGGAGAATCCTGAGAACGCCTGATAATCCTCAGAACAACTGAGTGCTGCCTCGTCTATCGTGATTGAGCACCTACTTTCTGCTTTTTACCAGTCTTACTTTCTGATTCGGGTTTCTGACCTGTTCAGGATACTTGAACTCCGCTACTCCATCTTTTACGAGTTCATCGACAACGGATCTGACTGTATCTGTGGGTTTTGAGTAACCTAATTCTGATGCCAGCCTTCTCATGGACAGCTCGTTCTGTCCGAGAGCCAGAATGATCATCTGTCTGAGCTCGTCCCTGCTTCTTCTCTTATACTGAACCCTTTCAGTCTTTACAGGATAATCGTTCTCAACCCTGTCATTATTAACAAATACCGGGTGAATAGGAAGGACAACAAGAAAATAGGAACGAATGGAATCGGTTTTGAATTCAGGGCTGGCTGAACCGTTCTGTTTCATTGCCTTGATAATCAGCGGAACGCCGGTATTCCTGCCTTCAACCATCTTGAGCTCTTTCAGAAAATCACCGATTCGCCTGTTGCGATATCTCTTTGAAACAAGCACACCTTTGGCAAAATCCTCATCGGATATCGAGATATCGGGACCGGGAAGGCTCAGTATTCTCATTTCGTCGGGAGTAATTGTGACAGTCACCGGCTCATGAATCTGATACGAACGATGGTAGATCGCATTGCTCAATGCCTCTTCGACTGCGCGGTACGGCCAGTTGTATATTCGTACAGCTTCCGCTTCATCCGGACGCTTTGTTATATACTCTTCGATGACCGAAGAACGTATATACTCCAGTGCATTCATGAGAAGCTTATCGATCGGACCTCTGAATATTCGTTCACGCATCCCGATTCCTGTCGGATCAGGCTTGACTACGACCTCTATCTGTGTATACGGAAAGAAATTGTCCGGCCTCTCGTTGAAGAACATCAAACCGACATTGACAGGTTTCCGGTATTCCCTGGGCCCCCTGACGAGTTTCATATCCGTCGCGACATCTTCCAGCGTACGTGTAAGTGAATCGGAATACAACTCGCTTCCGACAGAATGCAGGAACTCCGAAACAAGACTGATTCTCATATCCATGACTTCAGCCTGATGATTGATTCTGTCATCAAAAGGAATATCTCTACTGAGACTTATCAATTCTCTCTCTTCTCTCGGATTGGCAACGATGGTATTTGACATCTTGCGTATAAAATATGCCTTCTCACTCTTCTTCGATGTCTTTTCCGAATTAATCACAACCGGACACTTATAGGGGCGGTCATCTCCGCCGGGTGCCCAGATGACAAGGATTTCTT
>CAVACS010000007.1:0-18583 GCA_963587105.1 Anaerovoracaceae bacterium
ATTAAAGAGGAGAAAACTGCCTAAATTCGGGCTTCATGCAACTGCGAAGTTTGAGATATGAAAAAGAGATTCCCCCCCCCCTGTTCTTGTAGTAATCACCCTGGCTGTTCTTATCGCAGTGGCAGGCTGCAGCAATACGAAGGATCATGTACATTCCTACGTCCTCGTTGATTCAAAGTGGGACAGCGACGCGAGCGGCCACTGGCATGTCTTAAAATGTGTATGCGGAGATGAAAAGAAGGTTGATACAGCTTCTCATACCTTCGGAGATGAGACAACAACAACCGGAACCTGTCGTGCCCCCGGCACAAAGTCCGAATCATGTACTATCTGCGGATACACAAAAGAGGAGAAAATAAAAAATCATAATTTCAATTCAGATACCGTACCGACGTGCACATTATGCGGCGGATACAAAGTCGGCGACAATGTTGCAGGTGTATATAACTTCTCGACAAAGACACTTACCGTCAGCGGCACGGGATACATGGATGAAGAATACACCAGGGAGATCAATGGAAGCAAATCTCCGTGGGAGTCTGATGATATAACCACCGTAATAATCGAAGACGGCGTAACGAGCGTGAGCGCGTATGCCTTTGCCGACGATGAAAGCATTACAGAAGTTATTCTCGGAAAAGATTTGATAAAACTGGAAACATCAGCTTTCCGTGATACCAAGATTTCATCCATCGTACTCCCTGACGGACTTGAAATAATCGAGTACGGAGCTTTTTCCGGGACAGATATTACCGAGTTGAATATACCTTCAAAAGTCGTTATTAAGGGTGAGTATGCTTTCTGGGATATCGGGAAACTTGTCTCATTGAATATAGATAGTAACAATGTATATGCACAGTCAATTGACGGTGTTGCATATTCCAAAGACAGAAAGACTCTCTTAGCCGTTCCTGCGGGAAAGACAGATTTCACAATTAGAGCAGGTATTACCAAAATAGGAGACTCTGCTTTCGACTCCTGGACAGGAAAGGAAATAGAGATCCCTTCAAGTGTTACAGAAATCGGTGAATACGCATTTTACTCCAGTGAGAATCTTGAAAAAGTGAAATTCAATGCAGGATTGAAGACAATCGTTGCTCATGCTTTTGTATCTTGTGGAATATCGGAGATAGAACTTCCGTCAACGGTTGAAACTATCGGGAAATATGCTTTCTATGATTCATCATTGACGAAAATAAGTATAGGAAGTTCAATAAAATCCATCGGCGAGGGAGCTTTCTCCTCTTGTGATAATCTTACCACAATAAAGATCGACAGACCCTCGTCAGAAAAAAGCTCTCTGGATACCGAGAACGACAAATGGGGAGCGGGCTCTTCTGTCACCGTCATCTGGTCTGATTCGTCAGAATCGTGATTATTCCTTCTCCCTATCTTGACAGAGCGGGAAAAGAAGAATAAGTTACACATAGTTTCATTTAAAGTAATTTAAAAGGGACCGGCTCAGCCGAGTCCCTTTATTCATGAGGAGCAGAATGCTGAATTACGGAGAAGAGAAAAAAGAGCTTTTCAAGGAGATAGAGAGCCTTATGGAGCCGCTTTCCCTTGTGCCTGTCGAAGTGACAAAGAGTACGGGGAAGGAAGGCTTGTCGATGAGGGTTCTCCTCTACAGAAGAGAGAACGAGATCTCCATCGACGATCTCGAGGCGGCGTACAACATCATATACCCGCGCTACAGCGTCACTGAAAAGAGGGACCTCACTCTCGAGGTGTCGTCCCCGGGACTCGGACGCACATTCAAGGACTACTATGAGTTTGTCGTCTTTCTCGGTAAGCGCGTCAGGCTCTACTCGACGGCCTTCTCCTCATATATATCAGGTGTAATTGAATCGGCTGATGAATCATCTGTCACTCTCACAAACTATCTTATTGAAGATAAGAAGGAGGAGGGCGACAGGATCACAGTCCTTTACGATACTATAGCAAAGGCAAAACTCGATTATCTATGGGAGGATAAGAATGATTAATCTGACTAGTGAAATAAACTCCATGATGCTCGAAAGAGACATGAAGCTTAAGGAAGTTACCGCAATGATCAAGGACATGCTCCGCTCCGCATACAAGAGAAAGTTCGGTACGGACGAGAACGTCAAGATCAAGTTCTACGAGGATTCGAAGAAGAACTACTTTGTCGAGATATATGCAAAGAAGGAAGTCGTCGATGAGGAGAACTACTACAACGAGGTAACGCAGATTCCTCTCGACGAGGCCCTCGAGTTTGCCGGTGAAGACAGCGGTATTGCTGTCGGAGACGAGCTTGAAATTTCTCTCGATCCCAAGTCTTTCGAATATTCGGCTGTGCAGAGCGCAAAGCAGCGCGGACAGGCTGTCAGCAAGGAGATAACAGACGACAAGACCTACTTCAAGGCCAAGGGCATGGAGTTCACGCTCATCAAGGGCGAACTCAAGAAGCAGGGCAGGAACGACGACTGGTTTGTCGATATCGGGTTCGGCGATGAGAGCCTCGCGGTATTCCCGCTCCGTGGTCAGTCTCCGAGGGAGACATACGAGTGCGGAGATACTCTCCGCTTCTACGTCGAGAAGGTCGACAAGGGTGAGGACGAGCAGGTGAGGGACCCCAAGACCGGAAAGATCCGCAGAAGGAAGAAGGGCGTCAAGATCTATCTCTCCCGCTCCTGTAAGGAATTTGTCAAGGCACTACTGGAGACACAGATAAGAGAGGAGATCGAGAACGGCAGCGTGGTCATCAAGGGTATTGCACGCCAGGCCGGAGCAAGAACAAAGATTGCAGTCGACACCAAGAAGAGCGACACGGATCCTGTAGGAACTACTGTCGGCAAGGACGGTGCGAAGATCAAGACAATCATGAACGAGCTTGAAGGCGAGAAGATAGATATCATACGCTACAACAGCGATCCGCTTATCTACATTGCAAACGCACTTGTCCCGGCACAGGTTCAGAACGTCTACGAGATCGATCCCGAGAGCAAGTATGCCATCGCAGTCGTCGATGACAGTCAGCTCGGATTTGCAATCGGACAGGGAGGCGTCAACGTCAAACTTGCCAAAACTCTCTGCGACTGGCTCATAGACGTGAAGACGAGGAGCCAGTACAATGAGATGGAGCACAGCCTGCTCATCCACGAAACTGTCGACTCGCTCTTCAGAAAGGATGATGAGGCCTCCGTCGAAACAGAAGGCACAGATGAAGGCGTCAGCAACTCCGAGCTCGGCATCAACGAGGATGAAACACCGATTACTGAATGCGGCTTCGATGATGAACTTGTCGAGAAGCTTCACAACATAGATATCTGGTCAATCGAGGAATTCTTCGAATACACGAACGAAGAGCTTCTCGAGAGAGGTCTGACCCAGGAGGAAATCGACACTGTCAGAAGCAATGTCGAGATCGTAACGGAAGAGGAAGAGGCGGAGACATTCGAATGCCCTGTCTGCCATAAGGAGGTTCCTGCTTCCTCTACTGTCTGTCCTCACTGCGGTGCTGAATTCGAATTCGAGTAATATACAAAGGTAAATATGGCTGAAGAAAAGAACAAAGTAAGAGTAAACATCATCAAGAAGGCACCGCAGAGCGCGCCTCTTTCTCCCGTGAAGGAAAGCGAGGAGAAGGCGAAGGAAGAGAACGTCGAGAAGAAGAAGGTCGTCGTCAAGCTCAAGGCCCCCGTAAAGGCAGCAGTCAAGCCTGTCGTGAAGGTCAAGGAGAATCCTCCCCAGCGGGTCTCGTCCGCTCAGGAGAGTAGTCAGAAGACGGAGCCGAGGACTCAGAGAGAGAATGCGGTGAAAAGTACCGAGCCCCAGAAGAGTGCTCAGAGGCGTGAAGTCATCGACGGCAAGTCCTTCATGGGTAACGGTGCCCATGTCCAGAATACACGTATACAGTCGACGATCCACAGCGGACCGGTCATCATACACACCCAGACTCCTGTCGAGAGTGAGCCGAAAACCGACTCTTCCAAGCCGAGAGTACAGGGCGTTGTCGGCGGCCGCAGGGTTGCCGGAAACCTCCAGAGAGGGCCCGGCTCCTTCAACCGCGACGGCAGAAGCAGCGGCTTCGGAAAGAGAGAGGGCTCCGCGTTCAACCGTGACGGAAGACAGACACAGCCCAGGTCCTACTCACCCGACCAGAACTCAAGGCCTGCATTCAACAGAAACGGCCAGAAGAGCGGCTTTACACCGCGTTTCGGCCAGAACGGCCCGAGGCCCCAGGCCGGAGGCTCTGCTCCCCTGGAGCTCAACCAGAAGAACGGAAACCGCAAGACAGGCTCTGCTGCCTCCTCGAAGAAGAAGGACAAGGACAGCAAATGGGACAGAGATGAAGAGGTCGACTTTGCACTCGGAAGAAAGAAGAAGGATGAGGCAAGACTCTCCGCAGTTCCCGAGTCCATCGACATCATGGAGAACATCACAGTTGCAGACCTTGCAAAGAAGATGAATCTCAAGGCTTCCGACATCATCACGAAGCTCTTCAAGATGGGTATGATGGTCACAATCAACCAGCAGATCGATCACGACACTGCAGAGATCATCGCCTCCGAGTACGGATGCTCCGTGCACCTTGTCTCCCTCTATGACGAAACAGTCATCGAGACAGAGGAGGACAGAGAGGAGGATCTTGTTCCGAGACCGCCTATCGTCACGATCATGGGTCATGTCGACCATGGTAAGACGAAGCTCCTTGATGCCATCAGACAGACAAATGTCGTTGCCGGCGAGTTCGGGGGAATCACACAGCACATCGGTGCATACAAGGTATCTGTACCGGATAGGGGAGACATCGTCTTCCTCGACACCCCGGGTCATGCTGCATTCTCGATGATGAGAGCGCGCGGTGCCCAGGTTACAGATATCGTAGTACTTGTCGTTGCGGCAAATGACGGCGTCATGCCCCAGACAAGGGAGGCCATCGACCATGCAAAGGCTGCGAAGGTTCCTATCATCGTCGCCATAAACAAGTGCGATCTTCCCGAAGCAAACCCCGACAGGGTCAAGCAGCAGCTCTCCGACCTGGGCCTCATGCCCGAGGACTGGGGCGGACAGACACTCTACTGTCAGATTTCCGCATTGAAGAAGGAAGGTATAGACGACCTTCTCGATACAATTCTGCTGCAGGCCGAGATGCTCGAGCTCAAGGCTAACCCCAACTGCCGTGCATGCGGAAAGGTTCTCGAGAGCAAGATAGACCCGGGTCGCGGTACCGTTGCTACAGTCATAGTAGAGAAGGGTACCCTGAAGCAGGGTGATTACTATGTAGCCGGAATCTACTCGGGACGTGTAAGAGCAATGTTCGACGACAAGGGCGCGAAGATCACCTCAGCCGGACCTTCGACTCCTGTCGAGATCATAGGACTGAGCAACATTCCGTCGGCAGGTGATCCCTTCCAGGTTACCGAGGACGAGAAGACGGCAAGAAGCATTGCGGCAAAGAGACAGGAACTCGAAAGACTGGGAGAGGGCAGCAGAGTCAGCAAGGTCACGCTGGAGAACTTCAACGAGAAGGTCAGGGAAGGTGCGATCACGGACTTCAACGTTATCATCAAGGGCGACGTCCAGGGCTCCGTCGAGGCTCTTACGGGAGTACTGGAGAAGCTCAGCACAGATGAGATCAAGCTCAATGTCATCCGTGCATCGGCGGGAGCCATCATCGAAAGCGATGTAACTCTTGCATCCGCTTCATCTGCAGTCATCATCGGCTTCAACGTCCGTCCGACCCCGCGTGCACAGGCTCTTGCCAACGAGGAAAAGGTCGAGATCAAGAAGTACAACATCATCTACGACGTCGTGGATGATATCAAGGCTGCAATGGAAGGCATGCTGAGTCCCGAAACAAGGGAGGTCGATATCGGAAAGGTCGAGGTCAGAGATACCTTCAAGGTTCCGAAGGTCGGTCTCATTGCCGGATGTATGGTTACAGAGGGCAAGGTCAGACGCAACAGCCTCGTGAGAGTCATCAGAGATTCCATCCAGATCAACAAGGATATGGTCCGTATCTCGTCTCTCAAGAGATTCAAGGACGATGCCAAGGAAGTTCTGGAAGGCTTCGAATGCGGTATCGGGCTCGAGAACTGGCAGGATCTGCAGGTCGGTGACATTCTCGAGATAGTAGAGACTGAAGAGGTAAGGAGAACACTGGAATTCAATGAGTGAGTTTTCCCAAGAGAGGCTCGAGGCCAAGATCCTCGAGACCGTATCCTCATTAATAGTGACGGGCGCGGTCAAGAACCACAATCTGAGCACGCTCGTCTCGCCCACACGCATCACGCTCAGTCCCGACAACAGTCAGGCGAAGATATATATATCGTACATCGCCGACAATTCGACGCTCGAGAAGTCTGTTCTTGCGCTCAACCAGGCGTCCTCCTTCATCCAGTCCAGGCTTGCGAAGGTCCTGAGAACGAAGAAGACGCCGGTCCTTACATTCGTCAAGGACTCTTCATATATCGAGGGTGAGAAGATAAACAGACTTATCGACTCCCTGACAAAAAGCGATGAGTAATCTCTTCAGAATCCTCCTCATGGACAAAGAGGAGGATATTACGTCATTCTCATCGCTTTCGTTTGTCAAGAGGGAGTACAGGGGAGAGAAGGTCGGACACGCCGGCACTCTCGACCGCTTCGCCTCCGGCCTCATGATAGTCATGGTGGGGGGAGCGACAAAGCTCAATCCCGTCTTCTCAGCTTTCTCGAAGCGCTATACGGCAACAATCAGATTCGGAGAGGAGACAGACACACTCGACAGAGAGGGAAGTGTTGTTGCGGTTTCTGATAAGATCCCGGGAGAGGAGGAAATCAAAGCTGTTCTTCCTTCCTTTCTCGGGGCGCAGAAGCAGATTCCACCCGTGTACTCTGCCATCCATGTCGACGGTAAGCGTGCATACAAAGAAGCGAGAAAAGAGAGGGAGATCGAAATGCCCGAGAGAGATATCTTCATCTCCAGTATCAAGCTCGTGAGTGTAAACGGCAATGAGGCCGTAATCGATACACTCGTGAGCAAGGGCACATATATCCGCTCCCTTTCGCGTGACATTGCCCTGAAGTGCGGCTCGAGGGGGCACCTTGTGGCTCTGAGACGGACAGAAGTCGGGCCGTTCACGCTCTCCGACCTCGATCTCAACACCGATGCTCTCATTGAAAAGACTTCTCTCTTCGGAGAGATACACTTTTCCTCCATTCACAGAAAGGAGATCGACAACGGAACGATAAAGAATAGCTGGATCGAGAAGAGCCTCAACCCCGGGCGGCCCTACAGTGTGGTCTATATCGACGGGGAGAAATACGGATACGCAGAGATGAAAGGCGGCGCCGTCAGCGTCATGGCGAGGCTTGGATGAGAATATATTCATTCGACGAAATACTCAACGAAGCACTCTCCGGGCGCGATGTAATACTTACCATCGGGGTCTTCGACGGCTTTCATAAGGGTCACCAGGAACTCATGAGAAAGATGATGGAAAAGAGGGCTCTATTTCCCTCGTCCGAGACCGTACTCATCACATTCAGCGTCAATCCCAAGACAAAGTTTCCCCGCAATGTCGACACACTCAGGCTGAGGGAGGAAAATGCTGAGAAAAGAGGCGTAGATTCCTTTGTGATAATTGACTTTTCCTCCGATTTCAGTAAAACTTCTGCTTGTGGATTTATCGAGATGCTTTCATCATCCTTCAATCCCGTCGCAGTCGTGGTCGGAGAGGACTTCCGCTTCGGATCATCCTCCTCATCTGCCTCTGCCTACGACCTCGATTCTCTTTTCTCCTCGTGCGGAAAGAAGGTCGATGTCACTATAATGCAATCAATTCTTACGAAGGGTGGAGAGAAAATCTCGTCGACTCTTGTAAGAAGGGTGATAGAGAACGGTGATGTGGAATGTATTTCCGCACTTACCGGCCGGAACTACAGAGTTGATCTGATGCCTATACCTCACAGATTCGATTCCGGGGCTCTGGTTCTGCCTCCATCTTCCATCCAGCAGCTTCTGCCGCCACCGGGAGTATATGGAGCCAGTCTTTATCTGGTCAACGGTCTTCAGATACCGGTAGATGCACTTGTGAGTCTCTCCCAGGTGAGGTTAACGGCTGAAAACAGAGACCTGGAGAGTCTGGTCAGTGAAGAGAAGGGCATAGATTCAATCTATTTTTTGGAGAAGAAAAATGGTATCAAGTGAAACGAAAAAGCAGATCATCGAGAAGTTCGGTGGTAACACGGCAAACACAGGCGACGCAAAGGTGCAGGTAGCACTCCTCACAGCAAGAATCAACGACCTTCAGGGCCACTTCAAGGCTAACCCGAAGGATCACGCTTCCAGAAGGGGTCTCTTGATGCTCGTCGGTCAGAGAAGAAGACTTCTTGCCTATATCAAGAACAGAGACATCGATGAATACAGAACTCTGATCGCCGAACTCGGAATCAGAAAGTAATCATACTTTTGAATATAAGCCAGAGGAATTTTCACTCTGGCTTTGTACATTTATAAAAAGAACAAAAAAAGAAAGAAAGAAGGAAAGTAATGTCAAATCTAACATCAGTAAGTGTGAACGTCGGCGGAATCGACCTTACATTCGAAACAGGTAAGATCGGCAAGCAGGCAAACGGCTGTGTCTTTGCACGCTATGCAGGATCCGTCGTCATCGCAACGGTATGCTGCGGCGAGGCACCCAGCGAGCCCATCGACTATGTACCGGTATCTGTCGAGTACAACGAAAAGTATTATGCAGCAGGAAAGATCCCCGGAGGATTTTTAAAGAGAGAGGGTAAGCCGAAGGACAAGGAGATTCTCGTCTCCCGTCTCATCGACCGTCCCATGAGGCCTCTCTTCGACAAGGCATTCGGAAGAGAGATCCAGATTGTTCCGACAGTCGTCTCATCTGACATGGTACATACACCGGACGTCGTCGCAATCAATGCGGCATCCTGTGCCGTCACCATCTCCGATATCCCGTTCTACGGCCCGATTGCAGCTGTAAGAGTTGCAAAGCTCGGTGACGAATTCATCGTCAACCCGACATTCCAGCAGATTCCCCAGGCATCCCTCGACATAGTTGTTGCAGGTACACATGACGGTATCACAATGGTCGAAGGCGGAGCACACGAGGTCAGCGAAGACGATATGCTCGGCGCAATCGAGACAGCTCAGCCCGTAATAAGAGAGATCTGCGAGGCTCAGAGCAGGATGCGCGAGCTCTGCGGCAAGGAGAAGCTCCCCCTCATGGAAATCGAAGAGGAGGACCTCGGCTGGCTCGAGAGTGTCAAGGAATATGCATACCCCCTCGAGAAGGAGGCAAGCTTCGTAAAGGGCAAGATGAAGAGAGGAAACGCCCTGGCGAAGGTTCACGCTGATGTCAGAGAGAAATTTGCATCCCTTATCCGAGAAGACGAGAAGAGACCGGGCCAGATCGACAAGATGTTCGAAGATATGGAGTACAACATTCTCCGCGCCTCCATTCTCAACGACGGTGTGAGAACAGACGGCAGAAAGGTCACGGAAATCAGACCGATTACCTGTGAAGTGGGAGTTCTTCCCTGCACACACGGCTCTGCGCTCTTCACACGCGGAGAGACACAGTCTCTTGCAGTGACGACGCTCGGAACTGTCAACGACGAGCAGCTCTTCGACAACATCGACGGCGACAAGACATACTCGAACTTCATGCTCCACTACAACTTCCCTCCCTACTCGGTAGGTGAATGCGGAAGACTTACAACAGGAAGAAGAGAGATCGGACATGGTCATCTTGCACAGCGTGCTCTCGAGGCAGTCGTACCCAAGAAGGATGTATTCCCGTACACTGTCCGTGTCGTATCTGAAATAATGGAATCCAACGGCTCGTCGAGCATGGCTTCTGTCTGCGGCGGATGTCTTTCTCTTATGGATGCAGGTGTTCCTATCTCGAAGCCCGTTGCAGGTATTGCCATGGGACTCATCACTGAAGGCGCCGACTACTCCAGATACGTGATCCTTTCCGATATCCTCGGAGAAGAGGACCACCTCGGAGACATGGACTTCAAGGTTGCAGGTACAAAGGACGGTATCACGGCATTCCAGATGGATATCAAGATTGCAGGCGTCACACCCGAGATCATGAGAAAGGCCCTCAACCAGGCAAAAGAGGGAAGGATGCACATCCTCTCCATCATGGGTGAAGTTCTCCCCGCTCCGCGAAGCGAGATCAGCGAACTCGCTCCCAAGATTCTCACAGTCAAGGTTCCCGAGGACAAGATCGGCGCTGTAATAGGAACCGGCGGAAAGACTATCAGAAGCGTTGCAGAGCAGAGCGGCGCGGAGATCAACATCGACGACGACGGCACAGTCATGATCTACGGCAAGAACAATGCCGCTGCCCAGGAGGCAAAGAGACTCGTTCTTGCGATCGTCGAGGAGCCCGAGGAAGGCAAGATCTATCACGGAAAGGTTCTCCGCATCGTCGACTTCGGTGCATTCATAGAAATTCTTCCCGGAAAGGAAGGCCTCTGCCACATCTCGAAGCTCTCGAAGGGCAGGGTGAAGAATGTCTCGGATGTTCTCCAGGTCGGCCAGGAAGTCGATGTCAAGCTCATCGAAATCGACAGAATGGGAAGACTCAACCTCTCCTACATCGATGCCCAGAACGGATCGGACAGCGAAGAGGGTGAAGAAGAGGGTGACGAAGGCTCATCTGACGACAGAAGTCAGAGAAGAGAGAGGCAGGGCGAGAGGCGCCGCAGCGACAGAAGAAACGGCAGCGGCAGCAGAGACCGCGACCGCGCTCCGAGAAGAAGGGATAACAAATAAGATATGTCCGTGGTTGTCCGCTTCAGGAAGAAAGATGAAAGTGTAGTTCTGCCGTCATATGAGACGGCAGGCTCTGCCGGCGCAGACCTAAGGGCGCACATCTCTTCTCCCCTGAGAGTCAACCCCGGAGAAAGAAAGCTCATCTCAACGGGTCTCTATCCTGAAATACCCACGGGCTATGAAATACAGGTGAGACCCCGCAGCGGGCTTTCCGTAAAGAGAGGCATCACAGTCCTCAACAGTCCCGGTACCGTAGATTCGGACTACCGGGGCGAAATCTGTGTAAATATCATAAATCTCTCCGATGAGCCGTTTATAGTGAATGACGGTGACAGAATCGCACAGGCTGTGGTCGCTCCCGTCATACAGGCCATCTTCGAAGAGACAGACGAACTCTCCGGGACGGAGAGAGGAGAAGGGGGCTTCGGCTCGACGGGAGTTTAAGATTGGCTCTAAACGGTGGTTCTGTACTTCTCTCGAGATATGTGACAAAGGAATTTCTGAAGAACTTCATCGTCTCGTTCCTCTTCTTCTTTGTCATATTCTTCGTCAACTCCATTTTATTACTTGTTCAGAAGATACTCCTCAAGAACATATCGGTGGGGGAGATGGTGGAGATGGTTCTTCTCTACATGCCCCAGTTCCTCGTCTATACATTCCCCTTTGCGACACTGACGGCATCGAGCATGGTGCTGGGGGATCTTTCGTCATCGAACGAGCTCCTGGCGCTGAGAAGCCTCGGAATTGCGAGGATCCGTATATACATGCCGCTTGTCATACTCTCGCTGATAATGTCGATCTGCACATTCCTCATAAGTGACGTGCTCCAGCCTTACACCTCCGTAATCTACCGCGACAAGCTTGCAGTTCTGATGGCAGAGATGCCGACAATGGAGATAGAGAGCAACGGCACGAACAGCGTCGGCAACATCATACTCTCGAACGGACGAGCTGAAGGAAACACCATAGAGGACATAGTTCTCATCACAAAGGAGGACACGGACTACGAGAAGACAGTAATCAGCCGGAAGGGCGAACTCGAGATAATAGATCCCGTCAACTTCGTCTACTCGCTGACACTCACAGAGCCGGAGCTTCTCATAGCCGACGTCTCCGATGCTGAAAACTACGCATTCGCCGAAAGCGAGAGTGCATCGCTCTATCTCGACTTCTCCTCGCAGATACCCTCCCTGACGTCGACAAGCGCCGTCAATCTCTCCTCATCCGAGCTGATGGAGACAATAAACGAAAGAAACGTCAGACAGTCAGATGACAGAAAAGCTTACTACGAGAGCAAGGAGGATAGATACGAGACTATATCCTCTATATTGAAGAGTGCACAAAAAAAGGGTGAGAGCCCGGGTGAAAGCGATAAAAAGGAGATCGAATCATCTCTTAAATCCATAGAGTATCTGGGCACTCTTCCCGTCAATTTCTACGGCCAGTACTACAAGAGCGAGCTGGGAAAGAAATTTGCCCTCTCTCTTGCATGCTTCGTCCTTACGCTTCTGACGCTTCCCCTTTCGACTGTGAGGGTGAAACACGGAAAGCTCACAGGATTTGCCATCGCAATCCTCATCGCCGTCGCATACTGGTACATGCTCTTTGCCGTACAGCTTCTCATCTTCGATATAACATTCGATCCGTATATACTCATACTGCTTCCCGATATCGTGATAGCAGCGGCAGCTCTCGCGCTCATATACAAGAACAGGAAGGGAAGAAGTTGAAGACACTCGACAGATACATCATCTCATCTATAATGAAGACTGCCATAGTGGCGACTATTGTCTTCTCCCTGCTTCTTGCGGGAGTCGAACTCTTCCAGAAGATGGACTCCATCATCACAGGAGAGGTCCCTCTTTCAAGAATCATTGAATATGCTTTTCTCTGCATTCCAGAATACTTCATACTTGTATTCAGCATAAGCCTCCTCTTCGGATGCACATATTTCCAGTCATCACTGAGCGCAAACAACGAGCGCATAGCACTCCTCAATGCAGGTGTGAGCAAGTGGAGGATATTCCGCCCCGTCTTCATACTAGCCCTCGTTCTCACAGTCTTCGGCTTCATACTTTCCGAGTCTCTTCTGAGAGAGCTCGAAACAAAGAAGACTGTGCTCTCGGAGGAGCTCTTCGGATCTTCAAGCACCCGCGACAGCAGGAACATCGTACTCAAGGATGAGAACGGCTACGTCATCTATACGCGGCGCTTCATCGAAAGCGATGAGAGGATCCTCGACCCCATCGTCGTAAAGGAAAAGAACGGCCGTCTTATCATGAGGATAAGCGGGAGTGAGGGAAGATATTCCGACGGATGCTGGACGATATATGATGCCGTAATCTATTCTCTCTCCGATGAGGGTGAGACATTCGATCTCGAGAGAAGGACGAGCATTACTCTCGCCGACCTTACAATAGAGAGCGAATACTTCAGGGCGACGAACATCAATGTCGAGACAATGGACAGAAAGACTGCCTTTGAATACCTGACAAAACTCAGCATTGCGCAGAGGGAGGTCTGGCAGGAGAAGTGCACGGACTATCTGAGGCGCTTCTTCCAGCCTTTATCAATCATCCTTCTTCTCTCTTTATCTGCACTCTTCGACTACAACCTCAAAAAGAATGTTCTCCTCTTTTCCATTATAGAATCGCTCTGTGTTGCTGTGGTATACTACGTCTCGGACATGGTCTTTTCGATAGCCGCACATCAGGGGGCATATTCTCCCATGTGGGCTGTCATCCTGCCTTTAGTGTCCACGATAGTAATAGCGGCAGGAATCAATGAACTGGGAAAACGGGTCTGATATGGGAATTTATACTGAACTCAAGCGCTCGAGTGAATGCAGGGCAAGGCTTGGTATTGTACATCTTCCGCACGGTGATGTGGAGACTCCGGCATTCATGCCGGTTGGAACAAACGGTACTGTCAAAGGCATCTACCACGACACGGTAAGGAAGATAGGCTATAAGCTCATCCTTGCAAATACATACCATATATATCTCAGGCCGGGTCTCGAGGTACTCGAGGAGTATGGCGGGCTTCATAACTTCTCATCATGGGACGGCAACATCCTCACAGACAGCGGCGGCTTCCAGGTCTTCTCCCTCTCGGGGCTGAGAAAGATAAAGGAGGATGGCGTCACCTTCCAGAGCCATATCGACGGCTCAAGGCACATATTCACCCCCGAAAAGGTCGTAAACATCCAGCGCGTCATCGGTTCCGATATCGCAATGTGCCTCGACGTATGCACGCCTCCGAAGATCGAATACAGAGAGGCTAAGGAGGCCTGGAGAATAACGAAGGCCTGGGCTGAGAGGAGCCTCGAGGAGAGAAAGAGACTGGGTGAGAGCTTCAAGGGGAATCTCTTCGGAATCGTACAGGGCAACTTCTACGAGGACCTGAGGCGTGAGAGTGCTCTCACACTCTCCGAAATGGACTTTCCCGGAATCGCAATCGGAGGGCTCTCAGTCGGCGAGAGCTGGCGTGAATTCAGGGACATGCTTGCATATACTTCCCTCTTTATTACAGAAGAGAAGCCGAGATACGTCATGGGAATCGGGAGCCCCGACTACATTCTCTACTGCGTCGAGAACGGAATCGACCTCTTCGACTGTGTTCTTGCAACCCGCATTGCACGTAACGGCGCAGTCTTCACGGACGACGGACTTCTAACTCTCAAAAAGGCTGTCTACCGCACTGACAAAGGGCCTCTCCAGGAAGGATGCCGGTGCACGGCATGCCGTGAATACTCACGCGGCTACATGCACCATCTCATCAAGTGCAACGAGATGCTCGGCGGAATGCTTGCGACAGAGCACAATCTCCAGTACCTCTATGATTTCGTCGAAAGAATAAAAACGGCAATAAGAGAAGACAGGTTCGAAGAGTTCAAGAGAGGTTACCTCAGGCGCTACTACGACAGGGAAGAGTAGAACAACTGTCATTTTTTACTGTTTCCTTACCATATTTTTTCCTTTACAATTGAAGCGGAGGGAAAATTATGAAGAGAAATATCATAATCATTCTGGCTGTTGTACTTATGTTCGTGCTTCTTTCATGTTCATCGAAGGACAAGGAGCTTACGGCGAAGGTCGACAATCTCACAAAGACTGTCACGTCTCTGGGTGAAGAGAACAAGAAGCTCAAAGAGCGCATCGATCAGCTTGAAACCGAGACAGGAGAGCTCTCGAGTCAGATCGGCGGGGTAGAGGAGAGCCTCCTCTTCGACGTTCCGGATTATCCTGTGAGGTATCAGCTGACGAAAGAGTCATACGATGATTTCAAGGCTCAGCTTATCGAAATGACGAAGAATTCTGCCTCTATTACAGGAGCGACTGAAGAGGAACTCAATGAAGCGCTGATGATGCTCGAGTTTATGGAGAACACGCTCCTCGATGAATTCCTCGGAGACGCAAGCTACATCGAACTCATCGACGAAGATACTGTTTACCTCGAAGGCGAAACTGCTTCTTATTACATCGAAGACGGCTCTCTATATATCTACGGCGAGAAGCTCGGGACAATCGATGACGAAACACTCACAATAATTGAAGAGGACGAAGGATTGACAATTTCCTTCAGGTTCTACCGCACGACTCCCAAAAGCGGCAAGATAACACTGATGGAGAAAATCGAGGGCATTGAAACAAAAATAGACAATCTCTATTCCAGTTACTACTGAGTATGAAAATGAGGCACTTCATTTACGGAGTGCCTCATATCTTCTTATTCGCTTTTCGTTAGGAAGAAGAACTCCTCGCCGTCTATTGTGAGCTTCTTGAAAGACTCGTCGAAAACGCCGTAGAAGATTACAACATCATCCACCGTTACGTTGAGGACCCTGTCGGGACCTATCGTGTACGTTCCTTTTAGATAGTCGTCTCCCGACGATATCGTACACGTCCCGTCGCCTGCGATATCCAGTGTGATGACAGCAGTCATACCCGAGGCATTGAGCTGCTGCATGATGAGCTCCTTCATATATGACTTATAGAAGGAGTAGGCGGCACTTGCCGTGTCTATCCCGGACTGGGCAAGATAGGTATCGATGACACTATCGAGCTCTTCCTCGCTCATCTCCCATCGTCCGATGCAGGAAGAGGATGTACTGCTTTCATCGTACTCCCAGGTTCCGTCGTCATGGAGAAGAACTGCGCGTCCCGAGCTTGTTACCGCGCTCAGGTCTGCGGCAAGAAGGGAGAAAGTAACACAAGATACTGTCAATAAAGTCAATAAAACTTTTTTCATCCCTTACTCCTTTTAATCCCTTCTTACCTGACGATGTTACCCCCGCTGAAGGATTTTATCAACAAAGAGGCCGGAAAGCCCGCTCTTCTTCTTCAGAACTCCACTTTCTCGATGGAAAGAATCCTGTAGAGAGCAGACATTGTGCCGTTTCTGAACTCGACCTCGTCTCCCACCTCATGGTTTATAAGAGCATTTCCTATCGGTGCGTTGATGTCGATGATGCCGCTGTCGGGGTCGCTCTCCCATCTGCCGAAGAAAGTAAACGTCTTCTTCTCGCCGCTCTTAGCGTCCTCTATCTCGACCTTTGTACCGAAGCCGACTCTGCCCTCGAGTACGTCTGACGGGTACATGATCTTCACGGATGAGAGTTCGTTCGCAAGCTTCTCGTACTCCCTGTCGAGGAAGACCTTGTGGTCCTTTGCATACTGGTACTCAGAGTTCTCCCTCAGGTCCCCCAGTTCCCTTGCCGTCTTTATCTCATGGAGAGTGAACGGAATCTGGTTCTCCTTGATGTCGATGAGCTCGGCCTGCTTGCGGTCGAAGGATGCTTTTGTGCACATCGAGCCTCTCATGACAGATATCTCGACAGGAGCATCTTCCTCTTCCTCCTTCTCCCCGAAGTCGAATGACGGGAAGCGCGAGAGGATGAGCTTCTTATAGCCTTCCTTCTCACCATCTGTCAGACCTTCGTTCCACACAAGGTGGGAAGCAAGCTTCTTAATCGAACTCTCGTCAGCACCTCTGAGGTACTTCTCGAGTCTGGAGGATGTGACAAGTGCATCTCTCACGGCCTTTCTCTGTCTGTCGTCGGAGTACGACGAGCAGAGGAACGAGAGGCAGTTGAGAAGGGAGAGGATGAAATCATCCTCACTTATTCTGGAAGCCTTGAGGTCTGATGAAGTGACGCCGTTCTCGACGAAGAAACAGAATGCGATGAGATTGTTCTTATAGTCCGAGAGTGCACGGGAGGTGTACTCGTCGAACTTCTTCTTATTGACGCTCTGCATCTTCTTCATGAGTTCCTTGGTCGGGTTGACGGGGAATATCTGCTCAAGAACATCATAAGCCTTCCTGTCAGTCGAACTGAGAAGATCGACGTATGCCTTCTTCGTCGCCTTGCATGAAAGATTCTCGTAGACAGCCTTCTTGTCAACGAGTGTGAGGGGATTATAGAGCTCGGCAAAGGAGAGCTCGGCCTGTACCGGCGTTCCCTTCTCGTTCATCATCTCCACTACAAGAAGAGCCTCGATTCTCGTGTAGATGGAATTTCTGTCATCCTTGAGATATAACGAGAAATAGTCGATCATCTCCAGAAACGAGTCTGCCGTTATATCGATAAGATCCTCCGATGCCTCGATGATGGAAACAACCCTCTTCGAGAAATCCTTGTAGCCGATGAATGTCTCATAGAGTCTCTCCTCCCTTGTGGAGGGGTAGTCCCTCAGATGATATGTCGTCTTGTTGATGATATCGACATAGGGATTCTCCAGAGCCTGTGCCTTTATAGCCTTAGCCACACCGTCCCAGTCCTTCTCGCTGAGAACGGACGGAACGAGTTCCTCCTTCATCTCCTTGAGCTGCGAGGACTTGTTCGGCGAGGAGAGGAGCAGTGTGATGAGAACCCACTCGATTCCTCCTTCTCCGAGAATCTTCTCTCTGATCACCTCAGCCTTCTTTCCCTTCTTGATCGCCCTTATATCCTGGTTCGAGAGGGCGGTGAGGCTTGTCATTGCGTTCTGCACGTTGATCCTGACTTCGTCGCCGGGGCGTGTAGAGAACTTTACGAGAAGCATACCCGTGGAGGAGATGTCGGTGATGAGACCGACCTTCTTCGTCGCATTCTGCAGAACGTATGTATTCTTCGAATATGCGATGTTCTTCAAGAACTCTTCAAGCGCCTTCACAGGATCGTTCGAAAGCTTCGTCACGTCGAAGTGCTTTGCGCACTCCTCATAGCGCGAGGACTTCCCGTAGCGTTCCTTCAGAATCGAACTGAGACGGGATCTTATCTCCTCATTGTCCGGGTCGAGGGAAAGGATGAGACGGATGACGTCTATGATATTCTCGATGTTCTTGCGTCTGACAAGTCCCGTAGTCTCTGCCGTGAATCCTTCCTTTTCTCTGTAGAGGTACTCCAGAAGGCTCTTTGCCTCCTCAAGTGCAAGCGGAGTTCTTCCCAGCTTTATGAGATAGGTCGAATAGAAGGAGTAGTCGCTCGTGTTGTTTTTAAGGAGCTTCTCGAAGATTGATCTTATCTTCGAGTTGTCCGGAGTGACGAGAAGACGGTTGAGAGCACGCTGGTAGAAGATACGAGCATTCTTCCTGTCGCCGTTCTTTTCATAGTTGTCGGCAATAAGGATGATTACGTCCGTATCGCTGCTGTTGCATCTGACGTAGCGCTCGTAGTAAGCCCACATCTCCTTCTCCTCGCCTCTGCTTTCAGCAATCTCTCCGAGGACCCTCAGGGGGTTCGGCGACTCGCTTGAGGCGAGGATCGTCTTTGCGATGAATGACGCACACTCATAGTTGCGCTTGTCATGGAAGGTGTTCATCAGGTTGTTGAGCCTGACC
>CAVACS010000007.1:18593-31421 GCA_963587105.1 Anaerovoracaceae bacterium
GCCTCATGGGGATTGGGAAGGAGGTTGATCCTTCCGGCGACGAAATTGAGGACGATGGAGTCGGGATTCTCGTACTCCATGCTGATCGCACTCTGTCTCAGGTCTTCCTTCGTCTCGACCTTCTTCATCGCAAGGATAGACGCGTTCATATCTTCAAGTGATGAAACCTTGTATGAATAATAGGGGTTCTTTCCAAGTCCCTTTTCTTCCGAAAGCAGTAATTTCAAATCAATCATACACAACACCTGTTAGTACTAAGTTTAGTATGACAAAAAAAGAAATCCCGGGCAGAGGCTGCTCGGAAGTTCTTTTTATCTCACCAAAGGTAATATAACACAAAAATTGTTAAAATCAAACAAAATATTATCAATAAAATCCCGCGCCGTCGATGGAATAATCCAGGCACACGAATTATAATCGTGACTATGACGAGCAAACAGTTATCGATTTCGCCGTCGCTCCTGGCGTCAGACTTCGCATCCAGCCGCGATGCACTGAGAATGATAAGCGACTCCGGATGCGACTATGTACACCTCGATGTAATGGACGGACATTTCGTTCCCCAGATTACATTCGGAAGCAAGTTCATCGCCGACCTCAAGAAGAACAGCGATCTCATATTCGACACACACCTCATGGTTGAGAAGCCGGAGAACTTCATTCCTTCCTTCATTGATGCCGGCTGTGACATCATCACGATACATGAGGAAGCTACATACCACCTCGAGAGATGCATCTCCATGATAAAAACAGCAGGTCTCAGTGCCGGAGTTGCCATCAACCCCGGAACCTCTGTCGCCGCGCTCGAGGCCGTCCTCGACGAAGTGGACTACGTCCTTGTAATGACCGTCAATCCCGGATGGGGCGGACAGAAGTTCATCCCCGGGACAGTGAGGAAGGTCCGGGAGCTCGACATGAGACGGAAGGAGGAGGGCTACTCGTATAACATCGAAGTCGACGGCGGCGTGGGAAGGGGTAACATAAAGCTGCTCTATGATGCAGGAGTCACTCTCGCCGTAATGGGAACGAGCTTCTTCAGCGAAAGCGACAAGCCGGGTTTCGTCAACGAAATATATGAGATCATCGATCAATGAAAGCAGTTATACAGACCGTCAATGACTGCACCTGTACTGTTTCCGGCAGAGTGATCAGTCATATAGATAAGGGCCTTCTCGTCTACTACGGTGTCGAGAAGGATGACAGAGAGGAGATGATCGTCCCGTTCATCGAGAAGATCCTGAGACTCCGCATATATCGCGGAGAAGACGACAGGAAGATGACCGACTCCATAATGGAGAGGACGAAGGAGGTGATGATCATCAGCCAGTTCACTCTCGCGGGAGATCTCACGAAGGGCAACAGACCATCCTTCGACAGAGCGATGAATCCCGTAGAGGCCGAAGCCTTCTACAACAGGGCCGTGGAGGCACTGAAGGAGAGGGGAGTGGTGACGGCGGAGGGTGTTTTCGGCGCACACATGCTGATAAAATACACAAATGACGGGCCCGAGACATTTTTTTTGGAGAAATAATCAGATTTTTTTGACAGAAACGGGTAGTTTTTGACCTATATATAGTATAGAGGAAAAAAATATGGCTAAGACAACGACAGACAACAGTACATCCAACGGCAGACGGGAAGCCCTTGAGGCTGCAAGACTCCAGATAGACAAGGAATTCGGAAAGGGTTCGCTTATGAAGCTCGGAGACAACAAGGACATCCTTGACGTCGACGTAATTCCCTCAGGCTCAATCCTCCTGGATGAGGCACTCGGAGTAGGTGGCTATCCCAAGGGAAGGATAATCGAAATCTACGGACCCGAGTCCTCGGGTAAGACAACACTGGCACTCCATGCCATCAGCGAATGCCAGAAGAAGGGCGGAATCGCGGCATTCATCGACGCAGAGCATGCACTCGACCCGGTATATGCGAAGAACCTCGGTGTCAATATAGACGACCTCTGGATATCGCAGCCGGACAACGGAGAGCAGGCTCTCGAGATAACAGAGCGCCTTGTCAGAAGCGGTGCCATCGACATCATCGTCGTCGACTCCGTCGCGGCGCTCACTCCCCAGGCCGAAATCGAAGGCGACATGGGTGACAGCCACGTAGGGCTGCAGGCACGCCTCATGAGCCAGGCACTGAGGAAGCTCACCGGTATTCTTGCCAAGTCCAATACGACCATCATCTTCATCAACCAGATAAGAATGAAGATCGGCGTCATGTTCGGCAATCCCGAGACGACGACGGGCGGCAACGCACTCAAGTTCTATGCGTCCGTCAGACTCGATGTCAGAAGAATAGAGTCAATCGGCAAGAATGCCGACGAGCTTACAGGCAACAGGGTCAGGGTAAAGGTCGTCAAGAACAAGGTCGCGCCTCCCTTCAAGAAGTGCGAGATCGACCTCATGTTCGGAAGCGGTATCTCGAAGATGGGATCGCTTCTCGATGCATCAGTCAAATACGACATCATCGAGAAGAGCGGTGCATGGTACTCCTACAACGGCGAGAAGATCGGGCAGGGAAGGGACAAGACACTCGAGTACCTCGAAGAGAACAGCGCATTCACCTCCGAACTCGATAGAGCCGTAAGAGAGAAGATGTTCCCGAAGAAGGAAGAGGCGGCAGAAAGCGACAGTGCAAAGTAAGAAGCACAAATTCAGACCAAAATAAGACATTTGTCCAACTTTGTAAATTTGTTGCTCTTTCTCCATTGACGGAGTGGATTTGCTCTTAGTAGATTTACTCTGTCTTAGGACAAGGAGTAAAAAACTACACATGAAAAAGAAAGTATTGGTAACACTGCTCGTAATCGCACTTGCAGTAGTATCTGTATCTGCAAAGGATTCGAGCATGAAGCTCGGTGTCGAACTCGGCTACGGATTCAACACAGTGAAGAACACAGTTTCCGGCACAGTGTTGGGAAGCGAATCGACTGTAAAGACGAACTACAAGAACAACGGCTTTGCAGTCAATCTCTCCGGCGAGTACCTCATCACAGACAACTGGTCAGTCAAGGCTGACGTCGGCATGATGTTCGCAGGAAAGGCTAATATAAAGAGCGGCGACAGTGATGCAATTACTGCTTCCGAAATCTCCGGCCTCTACATGGACTATGCACTCGATGCAAAGTACACACATGTCCTCAATAAGGATTTCTCCGTCTCCGCTCTTATGGGCCTTGAACTTCTGACAGGTCACATCAGGAAGACAAAAGACGAGGATACTAACAAGAAGCTCAGGAACACCGCATTCGGCGTCAACTTCGGTGCCGAGCTCTCCTACGCAGTCGACAAGCACTTCTCCATCGTCGCAGGCTGTGACTTTGCATGGCTCTTCGTCAACAACTGTGAATCTCTCAAGACTGACAGCGGCTCGATCGTAGTCGGAAGCAAAACATACGCTTCTGCAAAGAGCAGCAACACAAGCCTCGGCCTGAGGCCCTATCTCGGCGCAACATACGCTTTCTGATAGAAGGAAAAAAGAGACTTACCCCGCATGAAAAATGCGGGGTTTCTATATGTGTCAACCGGATAGAAAGCTCTCTAGAAAAAACATATCCTTTTAAAATATAATAGTGCCATGGGCGACGACACTTTTGATGCAATACTGGACAGAAAGGAGAAGAAATCCTTCCACGTTCCCGGAATCCTCACAGACAGAAAGGATTTCGACGGGCCGCTGGATCTTCTTCTTTTTCTCATATCGAAGAACGACGCCAACATCTACGATATCCCGATATCTCTCATAACAGAGCAGTTCCTTGAATATATCGAGAACAACAAGACCGACATAAGCGACCTTGCCGACTTCTACCGCATGGCAGCCGAACTGCTGTACATAAAGACAAAGCTTCTGCTTCCTCAGGAGAGCGAGCTCGACGAGGAGTACGAGGACCCGAGGCAGGACCTCGTCGACAGACTCATCGACTATCAGAAATACAAGAAATACACCGATCTCCTCACAGGAGAGGGCAAGGACGGAAGACTCTACTTCGACAGAGTGGAGAATTTCTTCGCCATTCCATTCGAGGACAAGGAGCTCTTCCAGGGCGTGACGCTCGAGGACCTCTGCCGCACATTCACAGGTATACTTGCAAAGACTCCTCCGAGCAAGATCTTCAACATCTATCAGAGTGTATCCGTCAAGGAGAAGAGGGCCCTCATGAGCGAGCTACTGGATGAAAAGGACGAGATAACGATCGAAGAGCTCATAGTTGATTACACCAACCCTCTTCATGTAATCTGTGCATTCCTTTCCATACTCGAAGCAGCAAAGGATCATACCATCCTCTTCCGTCAGGATACTCAATGGGGCCTCATATATATAACAAAGAGACCGATAGACTGGGATCCGGGGAAGGCCGATGAATACGACAGGGAGGCCGACAGATACGAGAAGGAGAAGCTCGCCGACGCTTCGGACTTCTCCATCCTCACTAAAGAGGCATCTCTCGATCTCGACGACCTCGTAAATGAGAAGAAGGCCGAGAGGGAGGAGAAGGAAGTGAGAGAGGAAGAAGAGATCGAATACACCGGTCTCGAGGATGATGTAGATACGGGAGATGACGATGACTGGTGATAAACTCAGTGAAGATGCAAAGATAGTCGAGGTTGTCATGTTCATAGAGAACACGCCGCTGAGCCTGGCTCGTATCGGCGAGCTTACACGCGTCGAAGAGGACGACATAATCGATGCTCTGAGAGAACTCGCGGAAAACTACAGGGAGCGCAACAGCGGGATGTACCTCCTCGAGGAGGAGGACCTCTATTCCTTCCAGCCTGTTCCCGAACTCTATCCCAGGCTCAGGCAGAGCTACGGACGTAAGGTCGACAGAAGACTCAGCCGCGCAGCTCTCGAGACACTCTCGATAGTTGCCTACTCGCAGCCCATCACACGCTCGGAAATCGACAAGATAAGGGGCATCCAGTCAGATTCCATCGTGAGGCTTTTAAGAGAGAGGGACTACATAAAGGTCAACGGAAGGGCCGACAAACCCGGACACCCCTGTCTCTACTGTACGACTAGAAAATTCTTATACGAGTTCAAACTCAAATCGATAGCGGAGCTTCCGAAGCTCAGTGAAGCCGACAGACTTAAATTCATGAAAGAGAACGAAGGGGATTTATTCGACAATGAGTGAAGATAAAGCATTATTTCCCATGAGACTCCAGGCCTATATGGCAAAGTGCGGAGTGGCCTCGAGAAGGGCAAGCGAGGACCTGATCGCCCAGGGCAGGGTGATGGTCAACAACAAGACTGTGAGAGAGATGGGTGTCAAGGTTACTCAGAGCGACATCGTACAGGTCGACGGCGACACGATAGAGCTCGGCGAAAAGCATTACTACATAGCACTCAACAAGCCGAAGGGATTCGTGTGCACGAACTACGATCCCAATGAAGAGAAGTACGCGCGTGACCTTATCGGGATAAGGGATAACAGACTCCTTTTCAATGTCGGGCGCCTCGATAAGGATTCGACGGGACTGCTTCTCTTCACCAACGACGGTGATTTTGCCAACAGGATGATGCACCCGAAATACGAGATCGAGAAGGAGTACATCGTAAAGCTCAACAGAAACATCGACATCGACGACCTCAACAGGGCACTCGACGGGCTTTATATCGACATGCCGTCTCCCTACCGCATCAGACGCTACGACCTTATCCCGAGGACGAAGGATTATATAAAGGTCACACTGACAGAAGGGAAAAACAGGGAGATCAGGAAGATCTTCTCCTTCCTCAACTACGACGTGAAGAGCCTCACGAGGATCCGAATCGGATGCGTCGAGGTGGGAGATTTAGAGCCGGGAGAGTGGCGTAACCTCACATCCGATGAGATAAAGGGCCTCCTGAGCGGAAGGGACAACTCGAGGAAAATCAGTCCGAAGAAGGTGAGGACGGTTTCTATAAAAAAGAAGAAAGGGGAGAATTAAGATGGTCATAGCAATCGACGGACCCGCAGGAAGCGGAAAGAGTACAATCGCAAGAAGAATCGCCCGGGAGAAGGGTTGGTACTTCCTCAACACAGGCTCGTTCTACCGCGCTTACACTCTCGCCCAGCTCGAGAAGGGCCTCGATCCCCTTGACCGCGACAGCGTTCTCGATACTGCAAAGAATACGAAGATAACAGTAAATGACGGAAATATATACATTAACGGTGTCAATGCGGAAAGTAAGCTTCACACTCCCGTCGTCGACAGATTCGCTTCTCCCGTATCATCCGACCCCAGACTGAGGGCCATCGTCACAGACGAAGTAAGGGCGCTTGCAGGGACGATGAATATCGTAACAGAGGGCAGGGACACGACGACTGTCATCTTCCCGGACGCCGAATACAAATTCTATTTCGATGCTTCAATCGAGGAGAGGGCGAAGAGAAGACTCGCCGAGCAGAAGGGCGTCACACTCGAGGAAGTCATTGACAGTATAAGGAAACGCGACCGCAATGACATGGAGAAAGAAGTCGGCGCATTAAAAAAGGCTGAAAATGCAATTTATATCGACACCACCAACTTGACTATAGACGACGTTTGTGAGAAAGTTTACAGTGCTATGCAAAAGCATTGAGCGTGGTAATTTAGTAGTAGGAGAAAACGGCATGGAAAAGGAATCAGTGATGCAGTCATACTTAGAACAGCATTATATGTCAATTCCAGAATTAGAAGTCGGTCAGATCGTAACCGGTACTGTAGTACAGACAAATGACGAGACTGTCCTGGTTGACATCGGATACAAGTCAGAGGGACAAGTTCCTGTTGATGAGTTTATCGAACTCCCCAAGGTTGGAGATAAGGTAGCATTGACAATTTTAAAGCTCGACAACGGTCGTGGTCAGGTGGTTGTTTCCAAGAAGAGGGCTGAAGCAAAGGAAAAGGGCGAGGCACTCAGAAAGGCAGCAGAGGAAAAGACACCGGTTCTCGGCAAGTTCGCCAAGACCATCAAGGGTGGCTATGAAGTCGACCTCGGCGCAGATTATAAGGGATTCTGCCCGCTTTCAAAGGCAGATGTTAACAGAGTTGAAAATCCGGAAACACTTGTCGGGAAGACGGACTTCTTCATCATCGACAAGTTCCACAGCGGAACAAAGCTCAAGAGCGTCGTCTCGAGAAGAGAGTACCTCGAGCAGAGAATTGAAGAGAACAGAAAGCAGTTCTTCGAGACAGCACATGTCGGCGATGTCGTACAGGGTGTCGTGAAGTCATTCACATCATTCGGCGCATTCATCGACCTCGGCGGCTTCGACGGACTACTGCACATCAATGATATGTCCTGGGGACACGTCACAAGACCCAAGGAATTTGTAAAGAGAGGACAGATCATCCAGCTCAAGGTCATCAACCTCGACAGCGAGACACAGAAGATCAACCTTTCTCTCAAGGCTATGGAACCCGATCCCTGGTCGACATTCGATCAGAAGTATCATATCGGGGACGTCATCACGAAGCCTGTCACAAAGATCGCCACATTCGGTATCTTCATCGAGATCGAACCGGGCATCGAAGGTCTTGCACACGTGAGCGAGCTCAGCTGGACGAAGAAGATCACAAACCCCAAGGATTTCTGCCAGATCGGCGACGTCGTCAAGGCTCAGATCCTCGGCTGGGACCTCGATCACAAGAGAGTCTCTCTCGGCCTCAAGCAGCTTGAAGAGAATCCGTGGGACACAGTCAGTGAAAGATATCCTGTCGGCAAGGTCCTCTCGGCTCCCGTCGTCAAGGTCACCAACACAGGTGCTTTCGTCAACCTCGAAGAGGGTATCGACGGCTTCCTGCACATGGATGATGTTTCATGGTCGAAGAAGCTCAAGAGCATGGACCAGTTCTGCAAGGAAGGCGATGTCATCGATGTATGTGTCTCCCGTGTTGAACCCGAAGCAAGGAGAATCAAGCTCTCCGTCAAGCAGATCGGCGGCAACCCGTGGCAGAATATTGCAAAGGACTATCCGAAGTACTCGATTATCACAGGAACAGTTTCTTCAGTAACTGATTTCGGTGTCTTCGTTAAGGTTCCCGGCGATGTCGAGGGTCTTATCTCCAAGTTCAACCTTGTCGGTCCCGATGAGGAGTACAAGGACAGCGTCCTCGAGAGCTACAAGGAGAAGATCGGAGAGCCCATCACAGCAATGGTCATCGACGTCAATGCAAGAAACGAGAAGCTCAGCCTCTCCATCAAGGAGATGAAGAAGAGGGATCAGGAGTCCGAAATGGCTAGATACATGGCGGACAGCAGGGAAAACGAAGAGACCTACAACCCGTTTGCAGAAATGCTCAAGAAGAACAACTGATCATACGACAGTACAGAGGGAAGGCGGAGACGGTATGACTCCGCTTTTCCGAAGGATTGATAATGGCAAAAAAAGAAAAGAAAAAGCTTACAGCTAATGAGATATTAGTCAATAAGACCGAGGGCTGGATTGCAACCCACAAGGCCTGGATTATCGGTGCTGTTGCTGTTATTGTTGCTGCTATTCTTGTTGCAATAATCATCACTGTCGTTTCATCAAAGGGTTCCGACAGCGTGAGTGCGTCTCTTGTAAAACTCCAGTCCGACTATGAAAGCTATCAGGTGATGGACTCGGATGACGAGGGCTATGAGGATGCACTTCTGAATGTGAAGTCCGAGGCTGAAGCGCTCATTGCTTCTCCCGGAGTTGGAAAGTATGCGGGTGCAAAGGCTGCTCTCATCCTTGCAGATATAAGCTACAACGACGGCGACTATGCTTCTGCTGTTGAATACTACAATACTGTATATGAAGCACAGAAGAATACATACCTGGGACAGGTTGCACTTATGGGCAAGGCTGCATCTCTTGAGGAAAGCGGCGACAGTGACGGTGCACTCGAAGCTTATAACTCCGTCTACGACACATACGGCGTCGGCGGAATCTATGCTTCCCGCGCACTCTTCAACGCAGCACGTCTTACGGAGAAGAGCAATGTCGCACTTGCAATCAGCATGTACGAGCAGCTCGCAGGCGAATTCGAAGAAGCCGGCAGCGAGTTTGCAAAGCTTGCCACAAGCAGAGCTTCCCAGCTCAAAAACAGCAATTAACTTGTTTATCTGACTATAACAGACTCAGAAAGGAGGGTAGTGCAGGATGAAGAAAACAATCACTTTCATCTTGATAGCTGCCCTCATTCTTTTAGCCTCCTGCGGCATTCCTTCAATCTACGTTCCGACTTCCAGCGACGTCGCAATCAATAAAACCAAAGTTGATGGAGAGTTCACAGTAACCCTTTCATCAACAGTACTCGAGGAGATGACAGAGGACTATCCGCTGCTTTATTTCTTCTATACAGTAAGTACAACTTCGCAGACATCCTACTCAACAGTAATTACAAACTTCAATAATGCATACTGCTCGGAGACTGGAGGCTCTGTGATTCCACAGGATCTCAACAATCAGCCGGTAGCATCGTATAAAAGTTCAGGTGATTCTTCAAAGGAATACGGGATCTTCCAGCCGCAAGGGCTTGTGTCTTATCAGATAGGGGGAACGGGAAGCATAAAGCTCCGCCTTTCTAATGATAAATCGTCAAACACTCTGCAGCTTCTTGATGAAGACGGCAATGTACTCGGGACGGGTAAGAGATACAACTCCAGCGATTTCAATACACTTGGAAGTGATTCTCCTGAAATAGTGGACTATAGTGGTGGAACCTACAACATAAAGATTTATGCACTGGTATCGTGTAAGTTCACAGCCTACAGCAATACCTACAACACAAAGCTCTCTTACTCGAACCCCCTCTATGAATTCGAGATCACTCTGAACTGAACACTCACTTTCCCATCAAAATGACTCCATGCTGGCGTGAAGAACCCAGGAGAGTCTGTAGCCACATCGATTGACGCTTTGTTTATATCTTTCCTCCTCATGAGAAAAGCTGAAACTGAGTCATTGCCCTCATTTTTCATATTCACTTCAGCTTTGTCTCCGGATAATATGTCTTCAGACGTGAAACACAATAGTCGACGATTTTCGTGATATCTGTCCGCATACAGGGTAGGGAACATGGAGAGAAGTGAGGAGTATGGCAAGGCCCGTAGAGTATCTCGAGGTATGTACGGCCGGCATACCATTGATAGTACGCAAGAGACCCTGCCATAATGATGAGGGCAACCATTTCGATGCCGCTGATTCCTGTAATTTACTCAGGATCTCCTCACTCATAGAACCAGCAGAAGCGGGCATCAGATAATCGTAGCTTTAACCACAATATTGGTTGAATAGTTCTCAATCTTCTTACCGGTAATATAGCTGTCAGGGACCTGGACATACCCCCAGCACATAGATGCATCATTCACTGTCAGCACACCGTCAGTACCAATTTCATAGTAGTCCTTATCTGTATAGTCACCCGCCTTGGAAACCCAGAGGTTTGAAACCGGAAGAACAGCTCCTGATGTTTCCCAATAACCGTACATCTGTGTTATGTTGACATCTATAGTATCGGCAGATGAGTCACCTCTGTCATATGCAAGAGGGCCGTCAGTACCGATTGTTATCTTCACTTTATGAGAAGTAGTAACCTGAATTCGCAGCCAGTAGTTGGCACGCCAGTCACTATTAGCCTCGCTGTGCTCCAGCCTGATGACATCTGTTTCAGCACCGACATTGGCGCTTTCGTCGCTTTTGTAAACCCTGACATCAATTGCATCGAAATCATCAATGTTGAGGCCTATCTTTGTATTGCTCCCGGCAGGACCAGCTGTCAGCAGACCCGACAGGAAGAAAGCAACAAAAATGAATACTATAAGTTTTTTCATATTAGTGTTCCTCATACTCAGTTCCACCCCTTATGCAGTCTCTGTAACAGTGAGAACAAGATGTGCGCTATAGGCGCCGATCTTCTTATTCCTGACACCGGTATCACCTGAAGCAGTAGATCCCTTGAGGACAAGCTTGAATGAGCCGAAGATTCTCTGGTCTTTGTTTGTTGCATCTTGAGTAACTGTCAAAAGTGTTTCGGAATTCATTGCAGATGATTTGAGATTCACTGCAGATCCGTTCACTGTGATATCAGCCTCGAAAGCAACCTGTTCGTCTTCCGCTGCATCACTAGAAGTCTTACCGTCTAGTATAAGATTTCCGTCCAGAGCAGCAGAAAGGGTACATGCCTTATACTCAGTGAAAATATATGAAACGAGGTGCGAACCATCAGTCTCATCAAGCTCGAACGTATCCTGGTCATAAGTCATTTCAATGGTATTTACTACATTCGTGAGGGCAGTATCACCGGAAGCTGGTGCTGTGGTGGTGACACCCATAAGATAGTCAGGCTCCAGTGCCAGAGAAAGTAAAACCTCAGTGCTCTTGGGATCAATAGCAAAGAGGGACGTGGTCATCACCACAATTGCAAGTAAAGCTATTATTATTCTTTTCATGTTGTTATCTCCTATATGATAATTAGCGAAAGAAAAGATGATATGAAAAAAGACCAGCAAGATTTGATATAAATCAAACAAAAAGATTTTAAAAATATAATTATATATTTTGTATGAAAATACAGTAGAGTTCTAATAGAATATTACCGCCGTAATGATATTTAAACGTACTTTTCTTAGCATTGAATCCGGTATCCTGCTGATTTTTCAGAACCTACTATTGAGACAAAACAGGATTGCTTAAGCTATATTATAAATAAGGCACAACAATGACCTATATATCTGGATATTATGCTTTGAATATTCCCTGTTCCCTCGACACCACAGGTGACTGGCATCAGTCTTGTCTGGCTTGGGATAAAGTGGAATTGAGTGATTCTCAGAATTCTCCATTAGGGGAGTGGGGGATTGAAAAGGATGTATATGTTTATCCACTGAACGGGTATTACAATGTTGCAAATCATATAAGAGCATGCCTGGATTTTCTGGACACAGATATGTTTTCTTACGCAAGCGGAATGAGAGAAGACTACATCGCCAACGATAAGTACAACAATGTGATTTTTGAACAGGTATATAAATTAAAACCGGCAAAAACTGATGAACAATGGCAGAAGATATCCAAAACAATGGAAAAAGACTACAAACTCCAATGGTTGCATTTCATTTCTGAAAGAGGGGAGAAGACGTTCATGATTGATGAAGATTCTTCGACAGATGACCAAAAAGAAAAATTAGAGTGCATGCATATATTTCTGCAATATCTTAATAAGTATTCCGGGAATTATGTCCTTAAAGGTGGTACTGCTCTCATGTTGCACTATGGACTCCCCAGATTTTCTGAAGATATAGATTTGGATAGTAATGATCCAAATTCAATTTGTTATATTGCCGACGACTTCTGTAAACAGTATGGCTTTACCAGCAATATAAAGAAGGAAGCTGATTTTGCCTTGCACATTATGATCACATATTCAGAAAGCCATGATCCTCTTATCGTTAATATCTCACTAAGGTACTCCGATATTCCTTCCTCAGCCTACAAAATCGACAATAATGTAAAAGTCTACAATATTGATGTTCTTGCAGCATTGAAGATCGCAACTTACGGAGTGAGAGACAAACTAAGAGATTTGTTCGATTGTTCATTCATCATCAATAACTATTATGACGAGCTGAGCTTTCATACTATTAACAGCTGCATATCAACATTTCAGCATAAGGGATTGGAACAATTGGATTATCTTATAGCAACACAGAAAGATCCTTTAATTGACATTGCCAGTCTTAAAGAATCTTACTTAAAAGCCTGTGATAGACTGGGACTGCGTGAGATTGCCACAATCATTCATGAAATTACCGGTATAAGTTAGGACATAGATTAATGACGCATCAAGTGTTATAGAAATAAAAATGAATTCATAAGAATCGTCG
>CAVACS010000008.1:0-28021 GCA_963587105.1 Anaerovoracaceae bacterium
CCCGAGGAGATGGAAGAGCTCTTCTCATGGTGTCCCGAGGCGGTAGAAAACACCGCAAAGGTTGCCGAGAGGTGCCACCTCGAGATAAATTTCCCGGGCCCGATCCTTCCAAAGTGCCAGATACCACCCCAGTACCAGAACGATGCCGAATACCTCACCGCCCTCTCCTACGAAGGCCTTAAGATGCGTTATCCCGATGCGGAGGGAGAAGAGCTCGAGAAGCTGAAGGAGAGACTCCAGCACGAACTCGACATCATCATAAAGATGGACTTCCCCGCATACTTCCTGATCGTCCGCGACTACATACACTGGGCCAAGACCCACGATATCCCGGTGGGACCGGGAAGAGGAAGCGGAGCGGGAAGCCTTGTCGCCTACACGACGACGATCACCGACGTCGACCCTATAAAGTACAACCTCCTCTTCGAAAGGTTCCTCAACCCCGAGCGTGTCTCGCTTCCCGACTTCGACGTCGACTTCTGCTTCGAACGACGCGGAGAGGTCATCGACTACGTCACCGAACACTACGGCCACGACTCCGTGGGACAGATCGTCACATTCGGAACTCTGAAGCCCAAGGCAGTCCTCAAGGACGTTGCGAGAGTCCTCGACATCCCGTTCGACGAATCGAACAGAATAACCTCCCTCGTTCCCGATGAAATCCCGGGAGTAAAGCACATGCATGTAACCGATGCTCTCAAGGCGGAGCCGAAGCTCCAGGAGATAAGAGACAGAGGCGGTGTCTACGAGGAGCTCTTCGATACGGCGATAAGACTTGACGGCCTCAACAGACACACGTCCCTCCATGCAGCCGGCGTCGTCATCGGACGCGAGCCCCTCGACAGATACGTTCCCCTCTGCGTCCCCGACCAGAAGACGGGAGGACTGGCAAGCCAGTACACGATGCTCCAGATCGAGGAATGCGGACTTGTCAAGATGGACTTCCTCGGCCTCAAGACACTCACCCTCCTGAAGCATGCGGTGGACCTTATCCATAAGCGCGAGCCCGGATTCGACCTCAACAAGATTCCGACAGATGACCAGAACACATTCAATATGCTGAGGCGCGGAGACTCATCATATGTATTCCAGTTCGAATCGAGCGGCATGCAGGAGATACTCAAGCGTGCAAAGCCCGACAGCATCGAAGACCTCGTCGCCCTGAACGCACTCTACCGCCCCGGGCCGATGCAGTTCATCGATAAATACATCAACTCCAAGCTCGGCATAACGCCCATCACATACGCAGACCCGGCACTCGAGCCCATTCTCAAGACGACATACGGCGTCATCGTCTACCAGGAGCAGGTCATGCAGACTGCCCAGATCATCGCCGGCTACACCCTCGGAGAAGCCGACATCCTGAGACGTATCATGGGTAAGAAGAAGGTCGAGGCGCTTGAGAAGGAGCTCGACAAGTTCATCCGCAAGGCCATGGAGAAGGGACACACGAGGGAGCATGCCGTCGAGATATTCGAATACCTCAAGCCCTTTGCAGGCTACGGCTTCAACAAATCCCACGCAGTCGCCTACTCGATCGTCGCCTATCAGACGGCCTTCCTCAAGGCAAACTACAATACCGAATTCCTCGCAGCCAACCTGACTAACGAAATGAACAGTCCGGACAAGTTCAAGGAATACCTGAACCTTGCTCCGAAGTACGGCATAAAGGTCGTGCCACCCTCGATCAACCGCTCCGAGACTCAGTTCTCCGTCGACAACGGCGAGATAATCTACGGCCTTGCAGCCATAAAGAACGTCGGCTCGAACATCGTAGACTCCATCATAAGCGAGAGACGGAAGAACGGGCCGTACAAGTCGTTCATGGACTTCCTCTCACGCCAGGGAGAGAACTCCCTCAACTCCAGACTTCTCGAGTGTCTCATAAAGACGGGATGCTTCGACGAGCTGGGAGTCGACAGGGCCGTGCTTCTTGCAAACCTCGACGACGCTCTCAGATTCGACAAGGCCCAGAAGAGCCAGTCGGCATTCGGGCAGCTCTCCCTCTTCGGCGAGGAGGAGACGATGATGAACACCTTCGAGATGAAGGCCGTACCTCCCTTCCCGTACATGGAGAAGCTCAAGATGGAGAAGGACCTTCTCGGCTTCTACATCTCGGGCCATCCCCTCGATACCTACACAAAGGAGATCGAGGAGTGCATGACAGTCAATCTCTCCGACCTTGATACAGTTCCCTGGAACAGTGATACCCAGATCATCGGACAGGTCATCGCAATGAGAACGGTCCTCTCGAAGAAGGGAAACAACAGCAAGCTTGCCTTCCTTACGATACAGACCCGCGACGGCGATACAGAGGCTGTGATCTTCCCCAAGTCCTACGAGAGCCTCGGAGGCAGGGCGGAGGTGGACGGCATCTACGGCTTCAAGGGCAAGTTCGACCGCAAGGACGGGAAGATGAGCTTCATAATCAACGACATCGTATCACCAAAGGAACTCGAGCCTATCGCAGTCGAGAAGGTACACATCAGACTCTCCTCTTCCGCTCCGATCACGAAGGAGGGACTCGAGCCTCTGAGGCGTACACTCCTCGAGAACGAGGGGAAGACACCTGTCTATCTTTCGATTGACGGCATAGAGGGAGAGGAACTCCAGCTCAGGAGCACGGAAAGTGTGGAATATTCACACAATCTCTACACATCCGTCACCTCTCTGGATGTTGTCACCAAGATGTGGGTTAATTAACTTTATACCGGGAGGCGCCAATGCTCTATCAAGATATCCTGATGAGACTCTCTCTCTACCTGGCGAGGGTTCTCAGTGCATACACGATTCTCATATGGGTGAGAATCATATTCTCCTGGTTCATCCAGTATCCCCAGCGGACGAACTTCGTCTACTGGATGGGACGCCTCGTCGACCCGTACCTCGGCCTTTTCAAGGGAAAGCAGTCAACTATCGGACGGCTGGACTTCTCGCCCCTCCTTGCCGTGGGGGTCCTCTACATATTCGAAGGAATATTCGAGATCTTCGGCGTCTACGGACGTCTCACGCTTTCCGCCGTGCTCTATCTCTTCCTAGTTGCACTCTGGAACTACGGCCTGAGCATATTCTTCTGGATACTCTTCTTCGCCCTCGTCTTCAGACTCATCGGCGCATTCTCCCGCGACCCGTCAAGGCGCGGCATCTACTGGCAGATAGGATCCTCGGCAGACGCCGTCGTCAACTTCGTGCGTTCATTCTCGAAGAGGCACTATCTCAGCGAGAAGGCCGCCTGCGGCATATCACTGGCCCTAGTCGTGGTCTTCTACTTCATGACGCAGTATCTCATGGGGGCTCTTCTCAATCTAGTCAGCAGAATACCGTTCTAGGATCAACAACCCACGGGATAAGCCCCGGGGGTTCCACCGGTAGGATATTTAACAATGAAAGACTCAATCACGATTCTACCCCGCATAGGAAAGAAAAAAGCAGACGAGTACCGGAAAGTCGGGATATATACTCTCGAGGATCTGGTACTCTACGCACCGCGGACCTATGACGACAGAAGGGAGGAGAAGAAGATAAAGAGCATCTCCGACGAGGACGACGAGGTCAACTGTCATATAACCGTTCTCTCCCACTCTGCTTTCTCCTCCAAGGGGAGAAGAACCGTGAAGATCACAGCAGCAGACGACGACGGCACAAGGGTGGAACTGTTGTGCTTCAACCGTCCCTTTCTCGAGAACACACTCAAAATCGGAAGCGAGTGGTACCTCAACGGTCAGGTTAAAAAGCTCTACGGCACATACCAGAGTGCCGCGTTCGAAGTGAAGAAAACAAAGGCGGAAAGCGGACTGGGGCGCATCCTCCCCCTCTATCCCCTCTCGGGAACACTCAGACAGAACGACTTCCGCATCCCGATTGCCGCGGCACTCTCGATTCTCTCGCCCATTGACGAGGTCCTTCCCCATTCCTTACGTGAAAAGTATAACCTCTACACAAGAGAGCAGGCTCTCAGCGAGATCCATTTCCCCACAGATGAGAAGACTCTCTCTAAGGCGAGGGAGACCCTCGCTTTCACGGAGCTTCTTCTAATGGAACTCAAGATTCTGAGAGAAAAGCCGGTAAGAAAAACGCAGAAGACGGGGGAATCGGAACTCGAGAGAAAGCTCATTGCATCGCTTCCCTTCTCCCTCACCGGAGACCAGAGGAGCGTTCTTGAGGAGATCAGAAGCGACCTTGAAAAGAAACCTCCGATGCAGAGACTCCTGCAGGGCGATGTCGGAAGCGGAAAGACGCTTGTTGCATGGCTCAGCGCACTCTTTGTAATATCGAAAGGCGGACAGGTTGCCTTCATGGCGCCGACGGAGCTGCTTGCAAGGCAGCATGCGGAAAACGCATTCCGCCTTCTCACGCCGCTGGGTGTGAGAATTTCATACATAACGGGCGATGTCAAAGGAAAAAGCAGAAAGCTAGCTCTGGAAGCATTGAAGAAGGGAGAGATAGACCTTGCAATAGGGACGCACGCACTCTTTTCCTCAGACGTTGAATTCCGCTCTCTCAAGTACGTCATAATCGACGAGCAGCACCGCTTCGGGGTGGGACAGCGTGAAGCGCTGAAGACGAAGGGCGAGAATGTGCACATGCTGAGCATGACGGCAACCCCCATTCCCAGGACCCTCGCTCTCACTGTATTTGCCGACATGGACGTCTCCACGATAAAGACGATGCCCGCGGGAAGAAAGAAGATCATCACATACACAGTCGGCCCTCAGAGCAGGGACAAGATGTATCAGTCAATCGGGGTCGAATTCGAGCGCGGGCACCAGGCCTACTTCGTCTACCCCAGAATAGACGACGAGGGAGAGAGCGACCTCAGGGACGTCATGACGATGTATGAATTTCTCCAGAAGAAGTATCCCTTCGTGCCGTCGGCATTCATACACTCGCGTCTTGCCGAAGAGGATAAGATGAAGATCCTGGAAGACTTCAGGGATAATAAGATATCATACCTGGTGGCAACAAGCGTCGTCGAAGTCGGAATCGACATTCCCAATGCCACATGTATGATCATCGAGCATGCGGACCGCTTCGGTCTTGCGGCGCTCCATCAGCTGAGGGGACGAGTCGGAAGATCAAGCCTCCAGTCATACTGCTTTCTCGTATTCGAGGACGGACTGAGTCAGGATGCGAGGGAGAGACTCTCCGTCATGAAGGAGACCAACGACGGCTTTGTGATAGCAGAGAAGGACCTTAAGATAAGAGGTCCGGGAGAGATAGCGGGAAACAGGCAGTCGGGATTTCTGAAGCTCAGATTCGCCTCCCTTACCGAGGATACAATCCTCGTCTCGAGAGCAAAGATAGAGGCCGAGAGGATTCTATCCTCAGACCGCGGTCTCATAAGCGGCACAAATACGGGACTCAGAAAAGCTCTGACCGACTGACAAAAAGAGAGAGAAGGAATAATATCGGAGAAGAGGTGAATATGTTCACAAGAGACGAAGCTGTCGCCCTTTGGCACAAATACAATAAAAGTGAAAGCCTGTGGCACCATGCACTTTCCGTTGAAGCGGTTATGAGAGAAGGTGCCGGAAAATACGGTGAGGACCCCGAATTCTGGGGCCTCGTGGGACTTCTGCACGACATCGACTGGGAGATGTACCCCGAAATGCACTGCAGAAAAGCTCCCGACCTCCTTGCCGAGATCGGAGCCGACAGCGACTTTGTGCACGCCGTATGCTCGCACGGATGGTCGATATGCACAGACGTGAAGCCCGAGAAGACCATGGAGATGCTGCTCTTTGCAATAGACGAACTGACGGGACTTGTGAATGCCACGGCACTCATGAGGCCGGAAAAGATGAAGGGGATCTCGGTAAAGTCGGTCAAGAAGAAGTGGGCAAGCAAGGGCTTCGCTGCAGGTGTCAACCGCGATATCATCGAAAAGGGTGCGGAAATGCTGGGCGTGACGAAGGAGGAGCTCATCGAGCTCACCATCGCCGGCATGACGAAGATAGCCCTCGAAATAAACCTCTGGCCGGAGGAATGAGATGCGCATAACAGGCGGAAAATATGTCAGACGCACAGTAGTCTGCCCTCCCGGAGTCATCCGTCCCGCAATGGACAGGATGAGGGAGTCTCTCTTTGCAATACTGGGCGACCTGACGGGATGCTCGTTCCTCGACCTCTTTTCGGGCTCCGGGTGTGTTGCAATAGAGGCGGCATCGAGAGGGGCAAGCCCGGTGCACCTTGTCGAGATGGACAGAGGAAAGAAGGCCGTAATCGAGAAGAATCTCTCCTTCGTCGAAGAGGAGAAGAAGCTCTTCGTGATGGACGCCGAACGCTACCTGCTCTCGACTTTCATGAAATACGACATAGTCTACGCAGATCCTCCCTTCCCGATGGAAGGAAAGGTGAAACTGCTTGAAAAAGCAGCAGAGGCTGCTGTTGTGAAGGACGGAGGACTCTTCATAATCCACTACCCCGTCGAAGAGAGAAGTCTCTGGCCGGAAAGCGTCGACGGCTTTACTCTCTCAGACGAGAGAAAGTACGGCAGGAGCGTCCTCCGCTTCTACAGAAAGAGTGAAAACAATGCTTGAAATTGATGAAAAGAACATAGGAAGGGACACGGGCTACTTCATGAGTACCGATACCGACAGCGAATATGTCGTGAAGCCGGTGAAATTCTTCGGCCTCAGCCAGGAAGAGGCGGGACTCCATGCCGCACTCAAAGGAGCCGGACTCAAGGACATGCTCGACAGGGAGGGACGCACATGGATGATCGTCCGTACCCGCATGACTATCGGCAGATACCCCTCCTGGGGTGAAAGCTACAGAGTAGAGACCTGGTGCCAGAAGGGCTTCAAGCTCTACTGTCCCCGTGCCGTACGGGCATTCGACAGCAGAGGAGAGAACATCTTCTCATCCGCGAACCTCTGGGTCGTGATGGACACGGAGAAGAAGAGGCCCGAGAGACCGTCCTACATAGAGCCGAGACTTCCCGAGACGGAGGACAAGAGCCTCCTCTTCAATCCCGACTTCGAACGCTTCCCCTCCGAGGACGAATACACCGGAGCCGTCTTCAGCGACGAGAAGATACACATCGACTACTACGACTACGACTACAACAGGCATGTCAACAATCTCAGTTACATCAACTGGATGATGTCTTCCTTCCCTCCTGAATACCTCGACAGCCACCGCCCCTCTTTTATCGACTGCGAATGGAAGAAGCAGTGCCACTATGAGGACAGACTCTTTGCAAGAACGAAGAGGAAGAACGGGGATGAGGAGAAATACTTCACTTCGATCTACAGACTCACAGACGACGGCGAAGAGGTCGTCTTCCATGCCATCTCTGAATGGAAGGAGAAAGAAGATGAACGATGAAGAGAAAGAGATACTCGTTCTCGACTGCCCGCGCTGCCAGGGACCTGCAAGCGTCGAATACGAGAACGGCTGGTGCTGTTACATAACATGCCTCGACTGCGGTTGCAGAACAGTCGAAGTGGAGTACAAGTGCGAGTCAGAGAAGAAGAGCGCCCTTAAAAAGGCTGCAAGGCTCTGGAATGTCGGCAAGGTCATCAAGATGGAGCCGGGAGAATGAATCAATAGTGGGGAGGCCGTCTGGAGGCCCTCTCCTCTCCCGAGTTGTCGATAAGGTCCTTGACCTTCTTCTTCATCTCCTCGAACTGTACCATAAGTACACTCACCTTCTTATTGAGGTCGACGACAACCTCGTTGAGCTCCTCATTCTCGGCCTCGAGATAGCTTATCTTGATCTCGAGCCTCTCAATATCTTTTTCACTCATGAACCAATGGTATGAGATAACACTTCTCTTGTCACGCTTACAGGAAAAAAGCATCTCTGTCATGAGGAAAAGACATACATGAAAGATAGAAGAAAAGGCTGTTGTTGCCGAATGTTGCAGAAAATCTTCTTTTTTCTTTAAAACCGGCTTTTTTGTTGTTACAATTGACGAAACAGACAAAAGAAGGGAAAGAAAGATGAAAGGAGAGAGAGTTGCCCAGCTTGAGCTTCTGCTCAGGTCGCACCCCGAAGGTTTGCGACGGGCTGAAATCGCAAGACGCCTCGGCGTGCACAGATCTACTATCAGCAGATACGTGGAGGATCTGTCACAGCATATCGACATATATGAAGACAACAACCTCATAAAGATAAGGGAAACCGAGGACAACTCCCCGCTCGAGCTCTCAGTCTACGAAACACTGGCATTCAACATGTCTGCAGAGGCACTGGCATCCTCGACAACTGTCCAGAACCCCCATCTTGCCTCCGGACTGAGGAAGATCGCCATGAACATGCGCTCCTATGCCCCGAACGTCTCCGACAATATACTCAAGATGGCCGATGCTATCGACAAGAAGATAGAATCCAGCGTAGTGGAGACAAGCACATACAACACCGTTCTGGAGGTTCTCATCGACTGCTGGGTCTCCGGGCGGCTTGCAAAGATCTCTTCGACGACACCCGGCAATGAAGAGATAGAGATGGCCCCATACTTCATAGGTTTTACTGAGGACAGCTCGGGACGTAAGCCTATGACGGTGACGGGAAGGCTCAGGCACACGAAGGACATCATAACACTCAACATAACATCCATCGTCTCGGTGCAGATGCTCAACGAAACATACACCATTCCCGACAACCTCAAGCCTTTCAACAAATACGAAGAGGTCAACTACGATGCCATCGACATGATCCCCCTCGTACTGAAGGTCAATGAGAAGAGCGCACTCAACGCCTTCTCCTCGCTCAACCATGAAAAGCCTGTCATCAGCGATGGAGAGAGAGGCGGATATATCTGCTCGATGAAGATTGAGAATTCCATCGAACTCTTACTGCGCCTCGTACAGTGCGGAACAAGTGTCGAGATACTCGAGCCTGAAACAATGAGGGAGAAGTACGTAAAGCTTCTTTCAGATATTCTATCTGTCTATAAGAGCTGAGAGAGGTGCCGCCAAAGCCACCCTTCAGTGTCCCCTGCAGGTGTTGATAGCCCTGAGAGAGAAGACTTTGGGAAAAGGTAAGACTTCACTTCCCTGCTGTCAGAACATATTCCGTCCTTATTCTGGAGGGCTTCCTCACATCGACATCGATGACACGTCCGCCTCTGAGACGCTCCCTCTCGTCATCCGGATGCCTGACTCCGTAGCCGTGACAGCCGACAGAGCCGCAATACCCGAGGTATATATTGCAGTATACTCCGTCGAATGTGTTTATATGATCATGACCGCAGAATATGCCGAGAATATCACCGCGCTGGAGCACACACAGAGTACAACGCCACATGAAAAAAACCGCTTTGACTTCCAAATCTCTCGAATTGAATTTGGTGAATCTCTCGAGTTGAAATTGCTGAATCTCTCGAACTGTATTTGCCAAATCTCTCGAACTGAGTTAATATAGCCTAAAGAGAGGAGTCTTTCGCCAATGGATAAGAACCTGTACAAGCCAAGGATTATAGATCCGCAAATTAATGAATACCTCGAAATATTCGGAGCTGTTTGTATAGAAGGACCAAAAGGGTGTGGAAAAACCTGGACCTCTGCCTTTCATAGTAAAAGTGAAATTTATATTTCAGATCCAGAAGGCAATTTTCAAAACAGGAGGCTTGCTGAACTTAGTCCGGCTATTGTTCTTCAGGGAGAGCATCCAAGGCTTATAGACGAATGGCAGGAAGTTCCTCCTCTTTGGGATGCCGCACGTTTTGAAGTAGATAAAACTACCGAAAAAGGACAATTTATACTTACAGGATCTGCCACACCAAAACATAAAGGTATCTTACACAGTGGTGCGGGACGCATTGCAACAATCAAAATGAGACCAATGTCTCTGTTTGAAGCGGGTCATTCTAGTGGAGTTGTTTCTCTAAGAGAATTATGCAATGGTAACTGTCCAAATCAACTCACCGGAGAAGTAAACTTGATTGACATAGTTGACTATATTGTCAGAGGTGGCTGGCCGAGCAATCAAGATTTACCAATAGAAAAGGCTGCAGCTCTCCCCAAAGAGTACCTTGAAGCAGTTCTTGCAGATGACATTGAACGACTTGACGGAATCAAAAGAGACAGTCATAAGATAGAACTGCTTTTACGTTCTCTTGCACGTAACGAAGCTACAACCGCAACAAACAAGCGTCTGAAGGACGATATAAAAGAAATTGATCATGAAGATATTGTTGTTGAAACCGTAGCCAGTTATCTGGATATTTTATCCAGGCTTTTTCTCATCGAGAATCAGAAACCATATGCTCCCGGCATCAGATCTTCTGTAAGAGTTAAACAGGCAGAAAAGAGGCACCTTGCAGATCCATCACTTGCTTGTGCATTGTTGAACGCTACCCCGCAAATGCTGATAAATGACTTGAATACTCTGGAATTCTTATTTGAATCTCTATGTGAACGCGATTTAAAGATCTATGCACAATCATTTGGTGCAGAGCTCTATCATTATCAGGATTATTTGAACAGAGAAATAGATTCGGTAATTGCACTGCCAGATGGTCAATGGTGCGGTATTGAAATTAAACTGGGAGCAAATCAAATAGATGAGGCTGCTGAACATTTGCTGAAGATAAAGAAGGAACTTCAAAAAGAACCTACTGGAAAGATGCCCAAAATGCTATGTGTTATATGCGGAATGTCCAGTGCCGCCTATCAAAGGCCGGACGGAATCTTCGTTGTTCCGATTACTGCTTTGGCACCTTAAGAGGTACACCTGAAGATCCGGTCCTTTATTTTGGCTTACGGGAGTCTATTAAGTGCCTATTTCATGACTCTGACTTATCAGCAGTTGCAAAAAGTCTGAATTCAGGCAGTCCCCCTGCCTTCAGGACTTCAAACAGGATAAACGCATGGATAATTCCTGTTTCTGCATAGATAAACAAGGTTCCGGTGTAAGCGGAAAGCATTGAATCCGTCCGCTTTAATCGAGCTCTTTCAATTGGTCCGGGTGATCATGTTCTGCCACTCTGCACAATCGTGTCTGCGTTATCTCCGACTCAAGTAAAGAGGCTGCCATCATTCTCTGATCCCGGCCGGAATGTACTGCTTCTCATATTCATTTTACGGATAGATTTCCGGACGAAGTCGTGACTGAAATCAGATGCTCACCGCTTCCTATCGAAAAGACTCCTTCGGAATATGAGAGAAGATTATCATAGCTGAGTTTTCCCGAGCTTGATTTGTACGTCAGAACAGTATTTTCCGGAAGAGAAGAGAAGGAAACATCGCCTGTTGACGACCTGACAGAGCCGTCAGCCGGGGACGAAAGCGAGAGAGAAACAGCCCCTGTCGTTGTTCCTATATCGAATGATTCCGTATCGAGAGAGGAGATGCTGAGAAGACCGACAACTGATGAGATTTCGAGGGAAGAAGCAGAGAGAGATGAGATGTGCACGTCTCCGCTTGAAGTCTTCATTGTCAAATGATCACTGACGGAAAGAGACTCCGCCTTGATATCCCCGCTTGTAGCAGAGACAAGGAGAGTCCCGGCCTCCCCTGAGAAGGAGCTCTCTCCTGTAGAGCTCGTGAAAGATCCATCCTGAATCGAAAAATGACCAATCCTGAGGTCCCCGGTTACCCGCTCAAGGGAGACTTTGCCACATTCCATTCTTCCGATCTCTATGTCTCCCGTTGTTGTGCTGATATCTGCATTCAGAGAAGAGAGGCTCTCTACTGTGATGTCTCCGCTCGTTGTGTGGAGTGACAGCTCTCCATTGAGGGTTATCTTTCCTGTGCTGACAGAACCGGAGGTTGTCCGGAGAGCAAGATCACTGCCTGTAAAATGATTGAGGGAGATGTTTCCTGAGGAGGCAGTTATCGTGAGAGAAAGACCTGACGGTATTTCAAGCTTGAGCGGCTTATTCTTCTCTTTACGTGTGAATTTGTATCCGCTTGAGCAGAATTCTATATAGAGAACACCGTCCCTGAGGAGAATGTGCATCTTCTCCTCGTCGCTGAGAGCAGAGGCGTTCTCCCTTACTGAGAGAGCACTCTCCTCTCCCTCTTCGACTGTAATGTCACCGCTTCTCCAGTGAACGACGACGCTCTTTATGCTCCCGTCCCCGCTTGAGAAGCTCTCAGCCGGCTCATAGCTTCCGGCTTCGTTGTAGCTGTCGTATATGAACCAGTCCCTGCCCTCCTCCTCTTTCGTCTCTCTTGAACAGAATGTGGAGAGAAAGGAAGTCATCACAGCTATAAGCGTGCAGACAGATACTGCGATTCTTCTCATGGGTACCTCCTCTGTCTCTTTGTCCGGGGTGGTAACCGGCAAGCTGTATTCTGATGATATTATACCTCACAATATCCTCACAGCGGGAATTACTTCATAGAGAAGAGACGACCCGGAGGCCGTCTCTTTCTACTTCAGAAGTTTGAAGAATCCCAGTGCATAGAATCCTATGAGGATGGAGAGGAAGACGAAGACGACGGCTCCGAAGATGATGAGCTTCCTTATAAGAGCCTCGCTCTCCGCCTCCTTCTTTTTCTTCTCCTCCTGAGTCATCATTTCTTCTTGAGGTATTTGACGGAGTCGAGTGCGACTGCCGCGATAAGGATGACGCCCTTGAAGACGAACTGGAGGTTCGTGTCGATACCGAGGAAGGTAAGTGCGTATGTCATGCCCTGGAAGATGAGCACGCCGATCACGGCTCCGCTTATCTTTCCGATACCGCCGCTGAACGAGATTCCGCCGACGACACATGCTGCAATTGCGTCAAGCTCGAAGCCCTGTCCCGTACCTGCAGATGTATTAGCTCTGAATGCCTCGAGGAATGCACCGCAGCCGTAGAGTACGCCGGCCATGACGAAGATGAGGAGCGTTGTCCTGAATACGTTTATACCCGATACTGCAGCCGCCTCGGAGTTGCCGCCGACAGCATACATGTTCTTTCCGAAGACTGTCTTGTTCCAGATGAACCATACAACGATGATGGCTGCAATAGCAGGAATGATGAGCTTCGGGAATGTGATGAGGTCACGTCCTATATAACCGAGAACCCATCTCCCGCCGAGAAGATCCTTGATGGAGCTGTCGATTGAGCCCGTCGGTGTTCCGCTCGTTCCGAAGAAGAGGAGACCGTAGATGATGAGCTGAGTCGAGAGCGTCGTGATGAACGGATGGATCTTGAGCCTTGCTGTGAAGAAACCGGCGAATGTCGTGAACATCACACAGAATATGATCGAAAGACAGAGGGCGATGATGACTCTCAGGGCCATCGGTATGGCGTCGAAATTCCACGGTCCCATTCCGAAGAACGTTACGATGTTCGTTCCCCTGTGAAGGAGAAGAGAAGTCGTGACGGACCCGAGAGCGACCATTCGTCCGATGGAGAGGTCGGTACCTGCAAGGAGGATAAGACCCGCGACGCCCAGTGCGTAGAACATTCTCGTAGCCGACTGTTCAAGAATCGTAAGGATATTCGGAATCGTGAAGAGGTTCGAATTGACCTTTATAGGAGCAAGGATGATACAGACGATGAAGAAGATTCCGATTGCGATGTAGAGGCCGTTTGCAAGGAAGAACTTCTGCGGGGAGAATGTCGCCCTGTAGTTCTTAGCCTTCAGCGTTCTGTCCTCCTTGAAGTCGGTCTTTCCTCCGCGAAGTACTCTGTTCTCCTGTACATGATTGATGTAGATCTGGTTCATGTACGCCTTGCTTGCGTTGACGGCGTCGTTACGTCTGTTCTTCGCTTCATTGAGGTGGGACTTCTGCTCGTACTTTGCAATGGCGATTTCTTCCTTCTGCATTGCCGGGTCGCTGACCTTCGCCTTGATGTCCTGGATGTCCTTCTCGCTTTCTGATGTTATTCTCTTCACCTCTTCGGTGTAGGCCCTTCTCGCCTCCTCGATTTTCGCCTTCTCCTCTCTGACGACTTCAACCTCGAAGGTCTTGTAGAGCTCGTTAGAGTGTGCGACTGCCTCTTTCGAGAGAGTCTTCAGCTCGTCGCGGTTCCTGTCTCGTACCGCCTTAGCCTCCGCAAGGGATTTCTCAAGCGATGCGATGAGCTTTGCCTTCTTTTCCTTCGAGAGGGCCTTGTTGCGCTTTATGGCACCGATCTCCTCGCCGATTGCAATGATCTTATATTCACCGTCCTGCCTAAGGGAGACCAGCCTCTCCTCGAATGCGGTAAGTTTTTCGTCCCTGTCAGTTGCTTTCCTGATTTCGTCCATGATCTCATCTCCTCCTTTTACAGATACTTGGCTGAGAGCCTCAGAAGCTCTTCCTGATTTGTCTCCTTCGTGTTCACGATACCGGACAATCTATGGTTGGACATAACTGCTATTCTATTTGTAATACCCAGAATCTCGGGCATCTCGGAAGAAACGACTATGATTGTCTTTCCCTCCCTCGCCATCTGGATTATGAGCTGATAGATTTCGTATTTTGCTCCGACGTCGATACCGCGCGTCGGTTCATCCATGAGGAATACATCGGGAGAGCGTTCTATCCACTTTCCGATGATGACCTTCTGCTGGTTTCCGCCGGAGAGAGCTGTGATGAGCTCGGTGGTGGAGACGCACTTGGTCTTCATCTGTTCGATTCTCCTCTTCGTCGCCTTGTACATCTTTCTCGGAGAGACCTGCCCTTTCTCCTTGTATGCATGCATGTTAGTTATACATGTATTGAATTCGAGCGTGCCCTTGGCGAACATGCCGTTGACCTTTCTCTCCTCCGTAACAAGTGCGAAGTTGTTGTCCATGGCATCCCTGGATGACTTGAATGTCATTCTCTTTCCTTCGACGAAAACGCCTCCTGAAGAGAGCGTCCTGACGCCGAAAAGCGTTTCGAGAAGCTCGCTGCGTCCCGCTCCGACAAGACCGTAGAGGCCGAAGATCTCTCCCTTCTTCACTGTGAATGAGATATCCTGAAGAATGGGGTTGTACTTCGTGCGGAGATTCTCGACTCTGAGATATTCCTCCCCCGGCTTGTTGTTGACCTCGGGGAAGCGCTGGTCGAGGGAACGTCCGACCATCTGTGCGACGAGTTCCTTCATGTTGGTCTCTCCCACCGGCTTACATGATATGAGCTTACCGTCACGCAGGACTGCGACATCGTCACAGATTTCAAAGATTTCATCCATCTTGTGAGAGATGTATATGAATGAGATACCCTTTTCCTTGAGTTCCCTGATGATGGAGAAAAGTTTCTGTACCTCACGTTCAGTCAGTGATGAGGTGGGTTCGTCGAGTACTATGAGCTTTGCGTCATAGCTGACGGCCTTGGCGATTTCGACCATCTGGCGCTGAGAGACGCTCATGGTCCTCATGATGGTGTGCGGGTCGACGGTCATCTTCAGGGAACCGAATATCCTGTTGGCCTCCCTCTCCATCTTTCCTTCATCAACCATTCCGTGCTTCACGGGATAGCGGCCGAGGAAAAGGTTGTCGACGACGCTGCGGTCAAGGCACTGGTTGAGTTCCTGGTGCACCATGGCGACACCGTTCTCCAGTGCTTCCTTCGGATCCTTGAAGTCCACAGGGTAACCGTCGAGGAAGAAGTCGCCCTCATCCTTTGCGTAGATACCGAAGAGACACTTCATCATCGTAGACTTTCCGGCTCCGTTTTCACCCATAAGACCGAGAACATGACCCTTCTCAACCTTCAGATTGATTCCTTCCAGAACCCTGTTCTTACCGAAGGCTTTGGATAATTTCTTTATTTCTAGAACAATTTCTGCCATTTAGCCCCTCATCTTCTTTTTGAAAAGCATGCCCGGCCATGAGGCGAGGCATGCCGTAGTTGATCTTCTTCAGATAAGCTTGATCAGTACTTGAGCTTGTCAAGGTAGTCAGGAGCGGAGTTTGTCTTGACGAGGTTGATAGCATAAGCATCGAACGAACTGAGGTTCGTGAATCTGTCGAGACATACCGATTCGCTCTGGCCGTCGCCTGCAACAACCGTGAGATCGATGTTGAGGAGAGGAGCGTAGTACTGGAGAGCCGGGAGGTAAGAAGATGAAAGGAAGTTGTCTGATGCGTTGTAGAGAGTCAGGAGGACCTTCTTTGTTTCAGCTGTTGTCTGCTTGATTCCTGCATCTCTGTTACCAGCTGTATACTGTTCCCAGTTGGAAGCGTTTACGCCGGAGTTAGCAGCCATGACTGCCTTCTGATCTGCCCAGTAAGCGACCGGTGCGGAGATCTTGTTGCCGTACTGATCGGGTTCTGTGATACCCTTTGTGTAGACATCGGATCCTGTCAGACCGTCGAGGAGGTTTCTGAGAACCTGGAGAGTAGCTGTTGCCTGAGCGTCAACGTTCTGGGAAACAGTACCTGTGAGCTTGCCTGCTCCGATTGCATCGATAGCGTCTGCGTTAGCATCGTAACCGAAGATAGGAACGCCTGCGGGGTAGTTGGAAGCCTGGAGACAGCCCATTGCCATACCGTCGTTGTTGGAAACGACCATATCGAGCTGCTTGTCATACTTTGTAGCCCATCCGCCCATTGCTTCTGTAGCTGCGTTAGCATTCCATGTTGATCCGTCGAGACCTGTCATTGCCTTGCTTTCGAGCTCGACAACCTTCAGTGTCTTTCCTCCGACAACAACAGAACCTTCCTTGCTGACGCCCGGGTCTGTGGATCCGTTCCATGTTCCGAGAGCCTTTCTGATGCCTTCTGTTCTAGCCTTGGAGTCGTTGTGTCCGACATCTCCGATGCAGAGAACGTAGCCGATGACACCGTCGCCGTTTCTGTCTACGACTGCCGGATCAGCAGCAGCGAGATAATCTGTGATGAGCTGTCCCTGGACAGCGCCGCCTGCTGCAGCATCGAAGCCAACATAATATGTGGAAGCGTTCCAGTTCATGGACTCCATGTCGATAACGCCTGTTGTCGGGTCGGAAGGCTGTCTGTTGTAGAATACAACCGGCTTGTCCTTGTTTGCGACTACAGCTGCTTCACCTGCACCCTGTGCGAAAAGAGAGAGAGCAAGAGCGAAGACCGTCAGTAAAACGAAAAGTTTTTTCATACGTAAAATCTCCTTTTTTTCGTGTATGTAGATTCATTGTAGTAGCCGTAAACGGAAAAATAAAACAAAATTTTTCATCATTTTTGACGACTCCGATGGCCGTTTGAACACAAGAAAAAGCAAAAACCAACGTATTCTGCAGAAATAAGCAATCGTTTTTTATAATAGATAAATTATTCTATGAATATTTCGGAATACCGCAATTTAAACCTTCTATTCCATACTTTCGATTTAGATAAAATGACAGACAGACTGTATAACAAAAACGACAGAGGATGGCGTAAAAGGGCTGGAGGCAGTCCGTGGCAGGATGAAATACAGAACGCCCGGGGTATCCGGGCGTCATGCTTGTTGATAATTGGTTTTCTATAAGGACTGAATCAATAGCCCTGCTGGCACATAGCATCGGCAACCTTCTTGAAGCCTGCGATGTTTGCTCCCTTTACGTAGTCGATATAGCCGTCAGCACATCTTCCTTCCCTGACACATGCAGCGTGGATGTTCTTCATGATGCCGTGAAGCTTCTCGTCTACTTCCTTTGCATCCCAGTTGTAGTGCATTGCATTCTGGCTCATCTCGAGACCCGATACTGCAACGCCGCCTGCATTTGCAGCCTTGCCGGGAGCGAACGGGATCCTTGCCTTCTGGAATGCCGCGATAGCCTCCGGTGAGCAACCCATGTTGCTTGTCTCGATGACATACTTGACGCCGTTTGCGATAAGAGCCTCGGCATCCTCGCCTCTGAGCTCGTTCTGGAGAGCACACGGGAAGGCCATGTCGACCTTGACTTCCCAGGGCTTCTTTCCAGGGACGAACCTGGCACCGAACTTCTCTGCGTAAGGTGCGACGACATCGTTGTTGGAAGCTCTCAGTTCGAGCATGTATGCGATCTTCTCGGGTGTGTTGATACCTTCCTCGTCGAGGACATATCCGTCGGGACCGGAGATCGTTACAACCTTAGCACCGAGCTCTGCTGCCTTCGTGACAGCACCCCATGCTACGTTGCCGAAACCGGATACTGCGATTCTCTTTCCTTCGAATGAGTCACCGTGCTCCCTGAGCATCTCATTGGCAAAGTACATTGTTCCGAAGCCTGTAGCCTCCGGCCTGATAAGCGAGCCGCCCCAGCCCCAGCCCTTTCCTGTCAGGACTCCGGTATTCTCGTCTCTCAGTCTCTTGTACTGGCCGTACATGAAGCCGATTTCTCTTCCCCCCACTCCGAGGTCGCCGGCCGGAACGTCTGTGTCGGGTCCGATATACTTCTGGAGTTCCGTCATGAAGGAACGGCAGAATCTCATGATCTCAGCATCGCTCTTTCCCTTCGGATAGAAGTCCGAGCCGCCCTTTGCTCCGCCCATCGGCAGTGTTGTAAGGGAGTTCTTGAAGATCTGTTCGAAGCCGAGGAACTTGAGTGTTCCGAGTGTTACGTTGGCATGGAATCTCAGTCCGCCCTTATATGGTCCGATAGCGTTGTTGAACTGGACCCTGTAGCCTCTGTTGACCTGGATCTCATGATTGTCATCCTCCCATTCGACCTTGAAGCTGATGACTCTGTCGGGTTCGACGATTCTGTCGAGAATCTTGTTCTTGAGGTACAGCGGATTTGAATTGACTGTATCGATTACAGACTCGATGACTTCTCTAGCAGCCTGGATGAATTCCGGCTGTGCAGGGTTCTTTCTTTCGAGCTCTGCCATGAATGTATTAAGATCGTACATAGTAATCTCCTTATTACTGCATATAAGCGTAAACCCACTTTTTGTATCAGTCAATCTTTATTTTATCTTCAATTTTTCTTTGTTATTTTAATTATATCTTTATTTTTTCCTCAATTTTTTGACGAAATCATAAGGTTTTTACATTTTCCTCAATTTTATTGCCGTTTTTTTATTTTCTTTCCACATAACAATTTGATAAATCTAACAAGGAATTGTCTCATCCGCCCTTTTGCCTTATGATTGAAAAAAGGCAGAAAGGAGGGTGTTATGGAGAGCAGCGAAGTGAAGAAAAGTGCAAGGGTCATCGACTTTCACTCTCATGTTCTTCCCGCTCTTGACGACGGAAGCAGCAGCACGGAAATGTCGCTCGAAATGCTGAGAGCGACGTACTCCGGTAAGATACGCCGCATTGTCGCGACGCCGCATTTCTACCCCGGGCGCACAGGACTTGAGACATTCCTTCAAAGACGGAGAGAAGCGGTCTCGAAGCTTCTCTCCTTTTATAATAAGGATGAAATGCCCGTAATCTACCTCGGCGCAGAAGTAGCATACTATCCCTCGATAGGAGACGGCGGTACCATCAGAAAACTCTGCATAGAAGGAACAGATACGATTCTTATCGAGATGCCCTTCTCCCGCTGGTCCAACTACGACATAGAGAACATATTGAAGGTGAAGAACGAACTCGGTCTCAATGTTGTGATTGCACATATAGAAAGATATATGGATTACCAGAAGAAGGAGACTCTCCCTCTTCTCGTGGAGAAAGGCATCCGCATACAATCCAACAGCGAGTTCTTCCTCTCCTCGAAGAGAGAGGCGCTGAAGCTCCTTGAAAAGGATTATATACACATTCTCGGCTCCGACATGCACAACACGACGACAAGGAGTCAGACGCTCCCGGAAGCTAAAGAGCTCATCAGGAAAAAGCTCGGAGAAGAATACATCCGCCGCATACTCAGAAATACGAAGGACCTCCTCGAGGGAGCGAAGAGCATAGACAATCTGAGTTAAACGAGGCTAACTCTTTTCACTTCTCCCCTTTTTTTCTAAACTACGGCCATGAAGTGCGTCATCATCATCGTTTTCTATTTTCTGTACTGGGGAATCTGCTTTCTCGCAACAGGTTCAGATAAGAAGAATCTCGCGGGGCTGAGATCGTATCCCGAGTCTGTTCAGAAGAAAGTCAGGGAGAGCGGCCTTGTCAAAGAGGAGAAGAAGGCTCCGTCCCTCCCCTCTGTTCTTATCAGCAACACACTGCTTTTCACCGCCGTCTTCTCTTTAATCGGCCTTGTCTTCAGAAAGACGCTCTCTTTCGAGAGCTATCTGGATGCATTTCTCTACTATCTCATCTTCGGCGAAGGACTGGGCCTCTTCGACCTCGTTGTCATAGATTTATTATGGTGGCGCAGCTCAAAGCGCATCAGATTCTCGTTCATCCCCGATAAAAGCGAGTACCGGAATCCGGAGAAGCACATTGCCTCATTTCTGCGGGGAATTCCCGTCTTCGCCGCTGTTGCAGCACTTACATCTCTTATCGTGACGCTTTTTTGATATCATTATTCCGGATTTCCGGAAGACATGTCACGGGTATCACTTCACCGGATGCGATACAAAAAATGAGCTTCCGCTGAAGCCGGGACAGAGGAAGGCTCGAAAAACCTTCCCAGAAGATACTCCCCCGCCGGTCCGGAGTATCGGAAGAAGAGAGGCTTCTGACAAGTGACGGGGAAGCATTCCTCACTAGATATCATTCTGCTCATTATCTATAATGACAGGGAGGAAAAGAGATGATTAACACGCTTTACAAGATATCAATCTGGGTTCTCGCAGCCCTTCTTATGGTTATGATCGTCCTTATAGCAGTCGTCGGCGTCGAGGAGAGCACGCTCACCGTGCTGGGATGGATTACATCCTTCTTCCTTATCTCGTCAGTCGTGCTCTTCGTACTGAAGAGACAGAAGAAGTAAAGATGTACTATCAGCTGGATGAAACCTGGGTTCCCTTCTCATCACTGATGCTCAAGCATATCTACAACGTTCTCCTGATCTGCTCGGACTATGACAGGTTCATGCTCGAGGAGGACGGGAGGGTCGAGGAGGAGCTCTACAAGGAGTATACGTCGCTGGGACTGAGCAATCCCCCGAAGATCTCCCACACAAACAATGAAAAGGAAGCTCTGGACGCTCTGAAAAAACAGAACTTCGACCTCGTCATATCGATGCTGGATCTGGGCTCCGGGAGAGTCGAGGCCCTGGCCGCATCTGTCAAGGAATACAATCCCGCACTCCCGTTCATCGCCCTCTCCCCCTCTCCCGACCACAGAAAGGCGAAGGTCCTGAAGGGCGAGAACTGCCCGTATATAGACTACCTCTTCTACTGGCTCGGGAACCCCTCCCTCTTCCTTGCGATGATCAAGCTCATCGAGGACGCAATCAACATCGACCACGACACAGAGGAGGCCGACGTCGAGGTCATTCTCTTCGTCGAAGACTCCGTCCGTTTTATTTCATCCTACCTTCCCGAGATATATACACTCCTCATCAAGCAGAACAGGGCCTCCATTATCGAAGCTCTTAATGACTGGGGAACGAAGCTGAGGATGAGAGGAAGGCCGAAGATCGTACTTGCACGCACATACGACGAAGCTGTAAAGATCTATAACAAATACAGGGAGAACATCCTCGGTGTCATCACAGACCTCTCCTTCCCCTCACCCGAGGGCAAAGACGGAGCGGGGGAAAGGCTCACGAACTACGTCAAAGGCGACAACCCGGAGCTTCCCGTTCTCATACAGTCTACGGACATCGACGGCAGGATGTCGGCGGCGAAGGTCGGAGCGGACTTCATCTGGAAGCTCTCTCCCGACAGATATTTCGAGCTCTCCGAATACTTCACTGAAAAATATAACTTCGGACCCTTCAGATTCATCGATCCGAAGAGCGGGAACACCATAGCGACAGCCTCCAACATGAAGGAGCTTCAGGAGACCATGATGAGGGTTCCTCTGGACTCTTTCGCCTACCATGTAAGACGCAACGACTTCTCACGCTGGCTCAGGGGTCAGTCGCTCTTCTCTCTCGCTTCTACTCTCAAGCCGATTACTGCCGACAGGGACGGATCGGATGCGGAGAAGAAGCGCGCTCTCATCTATCAGACTATAAAGAAATTCAGGAAGGAGAGGACGAGGGGCAGCATCGCAGAGTTCAGGAGACAGAGCTATGACGAGACCTTCCTCTTCTCCCGTCTCGGCAGAGGCTCCCTCGGCGGAAAGGGACGCGGGCTTGCCTTCCTCGCAACGGAAATGAAGGCCTCACGCATCAGCGAGAAGTATCCTTCGGTATATCTTTCGATTCCCAGGACCATCGCAGTCTCGACCGAGATTTTCGACTCATTCCTCAGTCTTAACAATTTCACACCCGGAGACTTCATATCTATGGAGGACAGTGAAATCCTCCGCATATTCCTTACCGCAGAAGTTCCAGGGGAGTTCCTGCTCGACATGAAGAGAGTCATCGAGGTTATACATGTCCCGATGTCGGTGCGCTCGTCATCCCTTCTCGAGGACAGCCACTTCCACCCCTTTGCAGGTGTCTACGAGACATGCATGATCCCGAACACGGGAAGTGAGGAAGAGAGACTTGAGGATCTTCTCAAGGCCGTCAAGACAGTATGGGCATCGACGTACTTCTCCCGTGCACGCGAATACCTCAGGCGCACAGGACACGCCGTAGAGGAGGAGAAGATGGCCGTCGTCATCCAGCAGATCACCGGCTCATGGCATGGAAAGTGGTGGATGCCCAATATATCGGGAGTTGCAAGAAGCCTCGACTACTATCCTGTGGGAAACAGAAAGGCCGAGGACGGACTGGGAATGCTTGCATTCGGCATGGGCAAGACGGTTGTGGATGAAGGAACGGCGTTCCGCTTCTGTCCCGCAAAGCCCCAGATCCCGGTAACCTCCCTCTCCGGACGCTCCTCCCAGCAGCGCAAATTCTACGCCCTCGACAGAACACTGCCCTTTGATCCGGAGAAGGATATAGACAACCTTGTGCAGCTCGATATGTCCCTCGCCTTCGATATGGGCAATGCCGTGAAAGGGATAGTCAGCACAATGCGTCCAGACGGCTTCATGAGCGAGGACCCGAATGACACCGGCTTCAAGACCCTCACATTCAACGGCGTCGTGAAATACGGAATGCTTTCGCTTCCCGAGATCATCCACGACATACTCGATCTCGGATCACGCACTATGGCCGAGCCCGTCGAGATAGAGTTCGCCGTCAACACCGAGCACTCGGAGAGGCCCGACTTCTCGATTCTACAGCTCAGACCCATATCTTCAACGGACCGCTTTGAAGATATCGAGGTGACAGAGGAAAACGAGAAGAACGCCCTCATATTTGCGCCCCGTGTCATGGGTAACGGCAGGGTGAAGCACATCCGCGATATCGTAATAATAAAGAAGGACAGCTTCCATAGAAGCGAGATGAAGGAGATGGCGAAGGAGCTCGAGGATATGAACTCATACTCCGACGACGAATACGTCCTCGTCGCGGCAGGAAGGCTCGGTTCATCCGACAGCTGGCTCGGCATCCCCTGCTCATGGTCCCAGATATCGAAGGCACATGTCATCGTAGAGACGGGGACTGAGGAGCTTCAGGCGGAGCCGAGCGAAGGCACGCACTTTTTCCAGAACGTCACGAGCCTGGGGTGCCTCTATCTTACAGTCAACCCCCTTCTCTCAAGCGGCAGAATTGAATACGAGAGAATCTACGCACTGCCTGTCGTGAAGGAAACAGAGCATTTCGTACGACTCTCGTCCCCCGCTCCGTTCACAATCAAGGCCGACGGGAGAGAAGGCAGAGCTGTTGTACTCGAGGAGGATGAAGAATGACTGAGCTTGCACTCCCGGCAGGGAGTCTCTCCACAGCACTCACCGCATTCCAGAACGGTGCCGATGCCGTCTATTTCGGCCTCAGGGAGTTTTCGGCAAGAAAAGGCGCCGTCAACTTCTCCATAGAAGACCTCTCCAGAATCAGACGCTACGCTCTCGAGAGCGGGAAGAAGATCTATGTGACTGTCAACACTCTCATAGACGACAGCTCGATAAACAGGGTGCTTCCCATCCTCGACTGCCTCTCCTTTTACGGTAACGACGGAGTCATCATCCAGGATCTGGGACTTATTGAGATCATCAGGAAATACTATCCGGACCTGAAGATCCACGGCTCGACGCAGCTTGCAGTCCACACTGTCGAAGGCGTCAGGGAACTGCAGGACCTGGGATTCGAGAGAGTCGTGCTCTCCCGCGAGCTCACAGTGAAGGAAATAGAGAAGATCAGGACAAAGTGTCCCGATATTGAACTCAAGGTATTCATACACGGCGCCCTCTGCTACGGTTTTTCCGGTCTCTGCTCAGCCTCGTATCTCAAGTGCGGACGCTCGGCAAACGGCGGAGAGTGTGCACAGATCTGCCGCAGCTGGTTCAAGGACGAGAGGAGCGGAAAGAAGGGATACTTCTTCAGCATGGAGGATCTCTGTGCCGGAGAGAGGCTGAAAGAGCTGAGAGACATGGGTATCGACAGCGTGAAGGTGGAGGGACGCCTCAAGAGTCCGGAATACACCGCAGCCGCAGCACGCTACTACCGCGCCGTTCTCGACGATGAGCCTCTCACGAAGGAAGCCGAGGATGAGCTGAAGACAACATTTCTCAGAAAAAGCGGCACAGGCTACTTCGACTACAGAAAGAATCGTCCGTCGCTTCTCAGCACAGAGTGGCCGGGACATATGGGACTATATCTCGGAAAGATTGTCGAAGACAGGGGATCCTCCTGTTTCCTCGAAACGGAAGAAAGACTCGAGAACCATGACGGCATTCAGTATTTCACGAGGGAACACTCGACGAAATTAGTCGTAGCAGTGAAGTCATCGGCCGTAATAAAGGGGGTGATGTCGGGGGGCTACATATTAAAGAAGGATACTAAACAAAGCCTTATCGGCAAGGATTTATACAAAATTTCCGATTCGACAAAGCGTGAGAAGACTCCGAGTGAGAACATCCCGTTCTACCGTAAGAGTGTCGAAATAACCGTGATTCTCTATCCCGGGAAAATTGAGGCAGAGATGCTCGGAAAGGTCATTTCAGAAAATATCGAAGCGGTGGAATCTGAAAAGAAAAGAGATTTCAGAGAAACTCTTCTGCGTCTTTTCTCCGAGAGCGGAACATCGCCGTACACACTGGGCTCTCTTATCTACGAAAACAAGACCGGGCTCGAATATCCCTTCGTACAGCCCTCCGTGCTGAAGGAGTTCAGAAGGAAGGTATATCTCTCATTTCCAGAGCCTCTCCTCCTTCCTCCGGTACTCTCTAATCCCATCCGCATTTCATCTTCCTTCCTTCTTCCGAAGAGAGAAGCTCTTATAAAGGATCTTCCCTGGTCGATGGATAGAACTGAAATCGGGGGAAGAAATTACTTTACATTCCCGCCCGTGGATTTCAACGAGGAGAAGACATGGAACGAGATGCTCTCCGCCGTTAAGGGTTATGAGAGAGTCACCATCGGCCTGAATAACGTCTCCCAGATAAGGTTTGCCAAAGCTCATCCCGAGTTCGATTATTTTGCAGATATCTTCCTCTATCTTTCAAACAGATACGCCCTTTCTCTCCTCCTTGAGGAGATTCCCACACTCAGAGCGGGGTACCTCTGGTTTGAAAGAAAGGAAAAGGAGGGAGAGTGGCCGTTCGAGCCGACTGTTGTTACAAACTACGAGCCGCCGCTCTTCATATCACGAACATGCTTCAGGCATGATGCACTTGCTCTCAGCTGTTCCTCCTGCCCGGGAAAGGCAGATTACTCTGTAAGCCAGGGAGACGGGAAATATACGGTAAAAGTACGCAATTGTCTGACTCTGGTGGAGCATATAGTAGAAAACAACTAGCCCCCGTGGTCTATCCGGAGGTGTATCTTGGTTGACAGTTTCCGCTTTCCGTGGTTATATAGAATCAGGTTAAGTTTCGGGTACTCCATCCCTGTCCGTATATACACCAAGAGCTAGCTGTTTCGGCTAGCTCTGTTTTTATTGTTTTGTCACATATTTTTTTCTCTTTCAGATTAAAGAAAATAAACAGGTTGTATCGTTTACTCTGCCTCTCCTGTTTTCTTCTCAACTGCATCGAGAAAATAAGACCACAGAGTATCCTTCGGAGGAGGCGCAAGGATCGTAATCTCCTCCTTCTTCACGGGATGGATGAATGTGATCTTTCTCGCATGTAGTGATATGCCACCATCGCTATTACTACGTTCGGCCCCGTACTTGAGGTCGCCCTTGATATGAAGTCCGATTGCCTTGAGCTGCGCTCTGATCTGATGATGACGCCCGGTGTGAAGCTCTATCGAGAGAAGATGGTATCTCTCGGATGATGCAAGAAGCCTGTAGCTGAGCTTTGCCTCCCGGCTTCCCCTGACTTCGTTTCTGTATGCCGTACTCTTGTTAAGGCGGCTGTCACGCACGATGTAGTGCACGAGTGTTCCCTCGTCATTCGGGGGTCTTCTGTCGACGATCGCCCAATAGGTCTTCCTTATGCCGCCTTCGCTTCTGAACATATCGTTGAGTCTCACTAGGGCCTTCTCTGTCTTTGCATAGACGACGATACCGCTTGTAGGGCGGTCGAGGCGGTGCGGGATGCCGAGATAGACATTCCCTTTCTTGTCATACGTCACCCTGAGGTATTCCCTTACATCGTCAGCCAGTGTACGGTCTCCCGTCTCGTCTCCCTGCACAAGCTCACCGACGGCCTTGTTGACCACTATCAGATGATTGTCCTCGTAGAGAATCTTTTCCTTATCCAGCATTTAAACCCCGTCGAAGAGTGTGGGTTCGGCCTCTTCGCTTGTCTTCGTATCCTTCGTCTGCTTGATAGTCAGCTTCTCAAGCTCCTTCGTCGTCAGCTGATTGCCCTGTCCGGATGAAGTCTTGAGGACCTTGAAATCCGCAAAGCGGAAGGTCTCCTCCGTCACCCTGTACTTCAGTCCTTCCTTGTACTTAACGCTGATGATGGCACTCTTGAATAGACTTATCTTCTTGATCTTCGCCTTCTCGGGAACCGTCTGATAAGTCTTGTCGAGAGAGAATGCAGCAATCTGGAAGCGCTTGATCATCCAGACCTTCTTGTCGCCTATCCTGTCGCGGTAGATTATTGTGAAAATCTCCTGGCTTATGACATCCTTATCGCCGTAGTTGATGTAGAAGATACCTTCCTTGCCTGCAAAGATCTTGTCCGTAACAGAGACGACACGGTATTCTCCGTTGTTCTTCATGTAGAAGATCTTGTCAAAGGAACTCACCTTCAAGAGGCTCTCCCCCGTCTTGACGCTCGTTCCGAGATAACCGGTTTCGATATCGTATCTGACGTCGAGGTTCCTGACAGCGACTTCCTTTGCTGTCTTCTTCTCAATCGAGCCGACTGTAGTCTTTCTCGCATACTCTTTTCTGTCGAACATTCCCTCGAGGTCGGAAAGGTAATCCTCGGCGTAGTCGATGATGTGATCGAGCTTGTACTGGCATGCATCTATGTTACTGTTGATCTCGGCAATCTCGGCTTTGTTCTTCTCGATATCGAAGAGCGATATTCTCCGGATTGGAATCTTGAGAAGTGTGTCGATATCTTCAGAAGAGAGAGGGATGTCGCCGAGCTCTGACATGAAGGGTTTGAAGCCGTCGACTACGGCCTTGTTGACCTTCTCCGCAGTATCCTTGTTCTCTATCTTCTTGTAGATTCTCTCTTCGATGAAGATACGCTCCATCGTCCTCGCCCTCAGCTTCTCCCTCAGGTGTGTCATCTCGATGTTGAGCTCCCGGGTAAGAACGGAGACAAGATGAGAGGCATGGAAGGTGATCATCTCGCTGATACCCACCTGCTTGGGAAGATTGTCTACGATGACAAGAGGATTGAGTGCGATCTTCTTCTGGCAGTCCGTCGTTGCGTAGAGGATGTCTATCATATCCTCGGAGTAGACGCCTCTCTGCCAGCATATCTCGATATTGGCCTTCTCCGCCGTGTAGTCAGTGATGGATGCTATCTTGAGCTGTCCCTTGCTGTCGGCCTTCTTTATCGAATCGATGAGTGCCGAGGATGTGACTTCGAAGGGAAGCTCCTCGATTATGACCTTCTTGGGGTCGGAGGCATTGATCTTGGCCCTTACGGTGACAGATCCCCTGCCGTCGTCATACTGACTCACATCAACGATTCCACCTGTCGGGAAATCGGGATAGATTTCGAACTTCTCTCCTCTCAGGGCCTTCTTCTGGCACTCGAGAACTTCGAGTATGTTGTGGGGAAGTATCTTGGTCGACATTCCCACTGCAATGC
>CAVACS010000008.1:28106-28479 GCA_963587105.1 Anaerovoracaceae bacterium
GTTTCTTCCGTCGTATGTATCGACGTACTCGGTTATCTCGGGAGAATAGAGGACCTTCTTTGCAAAGGGCTTGAGACGGCACTCAATATATCTTCCGGCGGCAGCACGGTCGCCTGTGAGGATGTTGCCGAAGTTACCCTGCCCCTCGATGAAGAGTCCGTCATTTTCGATGTTGACGAGCGCCTCCGAGATGGATGCATCGCCGTGAGGATGACATTTCATCGTCTCTCCGACTACCGTTGCAACCTTATTGAAGCGTCCGTCGTCTATCTTCAGGAGCGTATGTATAATTCGCCGCTGTACAGGTTTGAAGCCGTCAAGGAGGTCGGGGATGGCCCTTTCCCTGATGACGTATGATGCATATTCAAGATAG